>NZ_CAUQTU010000001.1:0-300000 GCF_963521255.1 uncultured Streptococcus sp.
TGTATACTTTGCCACTTGGCGTTGTAATCTTAGCTGGTTTCAACGCTTCTGTTGCTGTGTTGAAGTCTTTTCCTGTTGGTGCAGCTTTTTCTGCGTCCTTAGGTGTTTCGTAGCCTTCGATCTTGTTACCTTCAGTATCTTTATAAGTTACTGTGACATCACCTTTAGCTAGTTTGTATACATAAGTCACATTTTGTGGTGTTTCTGTGACTTTGCCAGTTTCGTTTCCTTCTGTACTTTCAGGTACTAGGTTGTATACTTTGCCACTTGGCGTTGTAATCTTAGCTGGTTTCAACGCTTCTGTTGCTGTATTGAAGTCTTTTCCTGTTGGTGCATCTTTTTCTGCGTCCTTAGGTGTTTCATATCCTTCAATCTTATTACCTTCAGTATCTTTATAAGTTACTGTTACGTTACCATTTACTAACTCATATTGATAAGTTACAGTAATTTCGTTTTCTTCAACTTTACCAGATACTGGTTTAGATCCATCTAATAATCCTTCACGTTCAGTAATTAATCGATATACTTTACCGTCTGCTGTAGTAATCTTAGATGCTTTTTTGTCTGCAACATTGTAATCACTGTTAACACTTGCATCTGTTACAGGTTTTAATCCATCTACTGTTACTGTTTCAGTTGTATCACCAGGCATTGTTGCTGTTCCGGCTAGTGGTTGTCCATCTTTATCAACATACTTCACATTTACTGCTGATTTTTTCTCTTTGTAAACATATGTTACAACTTTATCAGCTTCTGTTACTGTTCCTGTTTCTGGCTCTGAGGTATTGTATAATCCATTGTTTTCAGTTACAAGTTCATATACTTTTCCATCTGCTGTTGTGATTTTAGTCGCTTTTTTCTCAGCTACTTTATTATCATAGCTTGTACCTAATTCTGCTTCAGTAACTGCTGTTACACCAGCTGCTGTTACAGTTTCAGTTGTATCACCAGGCATTGTTGCTGTTCCGGCTAATGGAGCTCCTGTTTCATCTACATATTTAACAAGTACATTTCCTTTAACTTCTTCATAAACATAGGTTACTTCAAGAGTTTTTCCTGATACTACTTGTCCAGTTGCAGCTCCAACGTTTTCTCCGTTTGTTACGACTGCTTCTGCAGAGTAAGTTGCATTAGTTGTAGTAGTACCTTCTTTTGTAACTAGTTTATATTTCTTGTTGTTAAATTCAATTGTTGCTGGTTTTTCATCAGTTTCAGCTGCGTTATAGGCTGTTCCTGGTTTAGCATTTGTAGAATCTTGTACAGATGTTTTAATTTCAGTACCGTCAGTATTAATGTATTTGATGACTACTGAACCTGCTTTTTCGTAAACATAAGTAACTTCTTTTGTTTTACCTTCTTCTACTGTTCCAGTAACTGTTGCTGAGCCAGCTTTTACTCCATTATCAGAAGATACTAGGTAATATACTTCTCCAGTTGCTGTTGTAATCTTATTCGGTTTGTTAGCTGGAGTACTTGCATCATAATTTGTACCATTTGATACATCTGTTGCATTTGCAACTGCTAAACCTTTTTCTTCTACTGTAGTTGGAGTTGTTGCATTATCAAATGTTAATTCACCTGTTAATTTCGTACCATCTGATAATTCATATTTAGTCACTACACTTCCTAGTAACTCATATTGATAAGTAACTGTAATTTCGTTTTCTTCTACTTTACCAGTTGCTGGTTTAGAACCTGCTTGTAAACCATCTCTATCAGCAATTAGTCGGTAAACTTTACCATCTTCAGTTGTAATCTTAGTAGCTTTTCTATTTGTAACATCGTAGTCAGATTTAATACTTGCATCTGTTACAGGTTTTAATCCATCTACTGTTACTGTTTCAGTTGTATCGCCAGGCATTGTTGCAGTTCCTGCAATTGGACGACCTTGACTATCTACATATTTAACATTAACACCAGATTTTTTCTCTTTATAAACATAAGTTACTTCTAATGTTTCAGCTTTAACACGTCCTGTTACCGCTGCAGAATCTTTCTTAAGTCCTGTTGCATCATATTGAACTTCACCTTCAGTTTTTGCTTCAGTTACTAATTCAAAGATTTTACCTTCTGTCGTTGTAATTTTAGCTGGTTTATTTGTAGCATCAGTTACATTATATTGTGTTCCAGTCGTTACATTATCTTTATCAGTACGGTCGTCTTTAATTTTATTACCTTCTGTATCGATATAGTGAACAACTACGCTTCCTTTTTTCAACTCATAAATATACGTAATTTCTTTATTTCCTTCAGCAACTGTACCAGATGGTTCTGCTTTTGTAGCTTGGTTTACATTCGTTCTCACACCATTAGCATCATATTGAATATTACCGTCTGTCTTAGCAGTAGTTACTAATTCATAAACTTTTCCATCAGCTGCTTCGTAACGAGTTGGTTTATTTTCTGAAGTTGTAGTATCGTACGCTTCTCCAGTTGGAACATTATCTTTAATAACCTTGTCTGCTAAACCAAATCCTCTACCATCAGTATCTTGATATTTAACTCTTACAGTACCTTTGGCTAATTCATAGACATAAGTAATCTCTGTAGTTCCCTCTACTAAATTACCGTAATCTCTTGGTGTGTTTGGTTTCACTCTTCTCAAGTTATAGATTTTTCCATCTTCCAATGTAATCTTATCAGGTCTGAATTTTTCTCTTTTCTCACCTTGAAGAGCACCCATACTAAAACTTGATTTATTAGCTCCAGTAAGCTCTGTACCATCAACATCTGTGGCATTACGTAGTTTTTGATTTGATACATAAGCTTGTTTAGCTTTAATGACATTTCCTTCTGTATCTTCGTAATTGATATTAATTGAACCTTTTCTAGCTTCATAAAGAACTGTATATTCTTTATTTTCAATAATGTCTCTTGATACAGTTACAGTTACAGGCGTTTCTTGACCAACAGGAGTATAAGTAATATCCATTGTAAATGCTTCAGTTACTGGTCTAATGACAGCATCTTTCTTATTACTAATTGCTGGTAAAATTGTACTATTTCCATTGCTATCTTTCGCTACAGTTGTAACACTTTGTCCAAATTCTCTCTTATCTTTAGAAATCGTTACTTCTCCAGTAGATGCATTTACAGTAATGTTAGTATCTGTTGTCGTCCATCTATTTCCTTCTTTTGTAACGATAGAAGTTATTGGCTCTTTTTGTCCTTTAGGAATATAAGTAATTTCTAATCGTGTAGTTTCTGAAGCTAATGGAGAAATCACTTTATTACCAGCATTATCCGTTGAGGAAACATTTGTTAATGTATTGTTTGAATCTTTTGTCACTACAGAAATTCCTGTCCCAGCTTTTACTTTATCAGCTGCAATCGTAACTTTTCCTGTAACTGGATCTACTTGAATATCGTCATTTGGAGCTTTCCAAGTAACAATTGGTTCTTTTTCTACATTTTTAATTGTTTCGTCATCTTTTCTACCAACCAATGTATAATCATTATTACCAGTAGGAGAAACTTCAGTTGGCCAATCTAAAGGAGTATCATTACGAACTCTTTCCCACGGTCCATAAATTTTTTCTCCAGTTCTTGGACCTTCTTTAATTGTATAAACAACACGTTTAGCTGGACGTGTATATGTTCTCTGAGGGAAAATGACATTTCCTTCATTATCTTTTTCTACATAGTTGATTGTACGAGTTACATCTTTACGTTCCTCTTTACGATCAGCTTCTACATAAACATAGATTACTTTTTTCGTTTGTTGTTTTTCATAAATGCCGTCAGTAGGGTCAGACTCATTATGAACATGGCTATAAATATAAGCTTTTCCATCATTAGCTCTATCGATGATACCGTATGATGAACTAGTATATGGATCATTTTGGAACCCTTTATCACTAATTTCAGTCATAATATCATTACCTGATAAATTAACATGTCTTACTTTTAATTTACCACGTTGATCTTCTGTAATTAAACCTACTTTATTTGATTCTAACCATGTATTTTTTCCATCTTTCAACCAAACTTGTGATTGTCCTTCAACTAAGTTAGGGTTGTCTGTATGCACATTAACATCAAAACTTGTTTGGAATTTTTCTCCTTTATTCAGAGTATATTCTCTATCGAATACATATTTAACAGCTGTAACTGTACTCCAGTCAGTAATTTGATCTTCACGAACATACGGTGCTACTGTTTTTTCAGCATTTGTTCCTTTGGAAGTTGTATATTCCACATGATAATCAGCTGTAGCTGCAATAGGACCTTTCAGACTTGTTTCAGCTACTTTATGTGGTTCACCATAGTTCTTAGGAATCTCAACCATCACTTCTTTTAAAACTGCTGGTGCATCGGCAGCATTTACTACAGATGGGTTAAGAACAACATCTTCACCATTTTTAACGTTGATAATTCCCATTACTCCAACTTCATTTTTCTTCGCAATGGTTAATTGAGTATAGTATTCTGATGCCACTTTTAATGTTACATCTGTTGTTGCTTTAGCAACTTGTCTTCCAGGTTCATGACCTTCTAAAATGTCTGCACTTAAGCTTGGGTCTTTACCAACTAAACGATTTGATTCTTTATCCCATACTAAGTATGAATCAATGTGATACGTACCATTTTCTGCTTGTCCATTATTAACTACTTCAAATGTTAAGGCAACTGGTCCATCATTGTTCAATTGGTTTAAGTTTAAGTCAACTGACTTCAACCCTAAATCTTTTGCTTTGAAGATATAAGCTGTTTTTCCTTTTTCACCTTTATAATCTTTAATAATTTTATCTGGATTAATAACATCCGTATCTTTTACGACGTTTTCATAATCTCCAGCACTGTAGTTTGCTCTACCTTGTGTTGAGAATTTATTTGAAAACATTTTATTATCCATTGGCATACGGAAATTCGTTAATGGAAGTGTTGAGTCCGCAACAAGCATCACTGTTGCATTTTGAATGCTTTCATCTAAGTCATCATTATTTAGTACTTTTTTACCATCTACTGTCTTAATGGCATTATTATAGTATTCACTTGCTTTATAACGAACCATAAATGGTACAATTTGTTGACGACTAATATTATTCTTATCATTTCCGCGGTTTGCATCATAACTTGCTGCATTTTTATCACCAATTGGTGAAACAGGGCTAATCGCTAATTCAGCTGTGAAACGTTCTTTGGTATGAACAGCAGTATTATAACCATTCTTATTAACTGTTGCAGGATAAGTCATTGTTGTCGCAGCATCTAATGAGTTTCCACTAGTTGATAAGCTAACTCCAATATTATTTTCATGACGTGTGATATTATCATTTGCTGCCATTTCTTGCCAGTTCGCCATTGTAGTTCGAACAGTTGATCTGAATCCTAGTGGAACGAAGTTATCGCCAGCTTCGATAAATTTATCAACAACATCTGGATGTTCTAATACTAAACGTGTGAATTGTTTTGATTTATCAATTTCAACTTCTTCATATAATTGATTTGCTGTTGACATTTCTTTTAACTCTTCACGAGTTCCATCTGCTTTTACCCCATATAATTTAAATGGTTTTGCAAATGTATAGTTAAAGCTTTGTTTACTTGCATCTGAATTATTATAATATTCAAGCTTAGTTGTTCCATCTTTTTGGATAACATTTGCAGTTGTTTCAGTTAGTTGGAAGTGAGTAAAGTAAGTATTTGGTTTATCTGTTGGTACAGAATATACGAAATAATTATTATCTAGTTTATCTCCATTACCTTTTAATGATCTTGGAGTCATTGCACCATTTGCATCTCTTAATGGACCTGAATTGTAGCCATATGAAACATTAAATTCATCCGTATCACTTTGATTAGAGAATAAACGTTGTTTATTTGGTGTTGTAACTCCAAATGCCATACGTTGCGCCGGAATAGGTGCTGGAACATCATCACCAATCGAGAATTTCAATTGATTATTTAAAGCTTCTGACGTTGCTAATGTTTGAGTATAAGTAGTTCCATCTGGACGATGACCAATAGCCTTATATTCAATATTAACTTTTTTACCACCATTAGAACTTAAATACTCTTGCATTTTTTGAGGAGTATCGAAGTAGCCTTCTTTAACACGGAAGACTGGACCATTATTATTAATGTTTTGTCCAACTCTTGTAGGTCTCTTATATGCATCTACAGAAGTTTTATCGTAATTTAACTTAACAACATTTCCTTCTAAAGTCCAATAACGATTTGTTTCCACTGTTGGAACTAATTCCAGAAACTCTGGAATACCTGTAATCGTATAATCTACATCAGTTAGTCGACCGTTACCATTTTTATCTACTACATCTGTACCTTGTAAGAAATCTTTTCCTCTATCATATGTAATAAATGGCAGAGTAAAAGTATTTCCCTTAATTGGACTAAATGTTCCATCGGAATTTTTAGATCCAACAATTAAATCTCTATCATAGTAGCCTGGAACATAATCAAAAAGATTTTTATTTTCTTTTTTATCAGATTCTTTATAAAGAATTTGAGATAGATATTCATATTTAGCTGTAGCAGTTGTTGTAGAGATTAGCTCGTCTCCATTATAAAATTCTGCTCTAGCAATAGTTGTATCACCAGCTGACGGACTCTTATCAATTGAAGAACTAATTTGATGTTCAATATTAATTTGACCTACAGCACCACCAGTAATCGTGTTTAGATTAATTTCATAAATAAAATTATTATCATCTGAAATATCTTTTGGACTACCACTTGCTAACGCTGAATTAGAAAGTGATGGCTTCACATCTGTATTAAGATGATTTTTCGGAATAATATAACGAATTTTACCATTTTTAATTGGCGTTGGAGATGAACTTGAAAAACCTAATTGTAATTTCAAGACACGTTTTCCGTCTCCATTACTGACTACTGGAATAGTATCTTCACTTATATTTTTACTTACCCCATTAGAATCTAAAAACGATAAATGTCCATGAAGTACATCATTACTTACAGAAGCGCCTGTACGTAAATCTTCTTTAGGAATTTCTTTTCCGTTACGAACATCTCTTTTACCACTAAATGTACGTGTAGATAAGTTTACAATAGAGTTTCTACTTTTTTGAACTTTTTGATAAAGTTCTGCTAGTACTGCTTCATTTAGATTACCTTCTGAAGCTTTTACTTCATTAAGAACTTGCCATGCTTTCTCTATCGTTTTCTTGTCATCATCTGACGATAAATCAGCTACTTTTGATATTGCTTCAGTTAATTCATTAGTCAATTTCTTTAATTCTTCTTTATCAACTGAAAACGACTCTTTTTCACTAGTTACTTCTTCAACTTGATTTTTATTTTCTTTAGATATCTCTTCAGCTTTAATTGATTTTAAAATAGCTGTTAATGAACTAATTTCTCTTGCTTTTTTATCAGCTCCTGACTGTGTTGCATCCAATGCACTTAAATATTGCTTAGCTTCTGCAACTAGTTTTTCCGCTGCTTGGACTCGATCCGCCTGTTTTTTATTTCCTCGGAGACGTTCAATTTGAACTTCCAAATCTGCTAATTTTGCTTGCAAGAGAGATAAATCGACAGATGGTTTTGTCTCCGTTCCTTCTGCAGTGTTAATATTCTCTGAACCTGTTGAAGAATGTTCAGTATCTTTTACAGTTTTTGCTGGCTCAGTTGACTTTTCTGCCTCTTCAGTTGATTTTGGATACTCAGCTAACTCCGATTTCCCTGCACTATCTACTTTTTGCTCAGAGATCGTTCCTGCTTGAGTATTTCCTTGAGCTTGGCTTAGTCCCGTATCAGCATCCTTCGTCACTACCGTTTCAGTAGCAGAGTCTGCTTCTACCGTATCCACATTGTAACCAAACAAAAATCCTGCCCCGATTAAGACACTCGCAGCACCAACTTTTAATTTTTTAATCGAATATTTTTCGTATCTGTTTCCACAAAAATAACGATGATCTTTTTGTTGTCTCGACAATTTAAACATTTTTTCTCCTTGTTTATATATATATATATATATATGCACACTTGGGTACAAATATACTGTATAAATTATATCATATTTCAAAGTAACTGTTAAGATATTTGTTTATGAATTTCATTTGAAAAATATAGCATTCTAAAACATTTTTTCGCACAAGTATAAATTTATATAAATATTTCCATTATCCCACCTCCAACTTTCTTTTTCATTCCTTTTATGGTAGAATTAAGAGTAATAATATTTATTAAAGAGGTAAAAACATGATTGAAGCAAGCAAATTGAAAGCTGGTATGACATTTGAAACTGCAGACGGAAAATTGATCCGCGTTTTGGAAGCTAGCCACCACAAACCAGGTAAAGGAAACACGATCATGCGTATGAAATTGCGTGATGTCCGTACTGGTTCTACATTTGATACAAGCTACCGTCCAGAAGAAAAATTCGAACAAGCTATTATCGAAACTGTTCCAGCTCAATACTTGTACAAAATGGATGAAACTGCCTACTTCATGAACACTGAAACTTACGACCAATACGAAATCCCAGTCGTAAATGTTGAAAATGAATTGCTTTACATCCTTGAAAACTCTGATGTGAAAATCCAATTCTACGGAACTGAAGTAATCGGTGTAACTGTACCAACTACTGTTGAATTGACAGTTGCTGAAACACAACCATCTATCAAAGGTGCTACTGTTACAGGTTCTGGTAAACCAGCAACTATGGAAACTGGACTTGTTGTCAACGTTCCAGACTTCATCGAAGCTGGACAAAAATTGATCATCAACACTGCAGAAGGAACTTACGTTTCTCGTGCCTAATCTCTAGAAAGAGGTCATTCTATGGGAATTGAAGAACAATTTGGCGAAATCGTTATCGCTCCACGTGTACTTGAAAAAATCATTGCCATTGCAACTGCTAAAGTTGATGGTGTCCACTCATTTTCAAATAAATCCGTATCTGATACCCTATCAAAACTCTCTCTTGGACGCGGCGTCTACTTAAAAGAAAGCAACGAAGAACTAACTGCTGACATCTATCTCTACCTTGAGTACGGTGTGAAGGTACCAAAAGTTGCTCTTGCTATTCAAAAAGCAGTCAAAGATGCTGTCCGTGATATGGCTGATGTGGAACTTTCTGCTGTTAACATCCATGTTGCAGGAATCGTTCCAGACAAAACACCAAAACCTGAGTTGAAAGATCTATTTAACGAGGACTTCCTCAATGACTAGTCCATTATTAGAATCTAGACGTGAACTTCGTAAATGCGCTTTTCAAGCCCTCATGAGCCTTGAATTCGGTACAGATGTGGAAACAGCTTGTCACTTTGCATATACACATGACCGTGAAGATGCAGATGTGCAAATCCCTGCCTTTCTTCTGAACTTGGTTTCTGGCGTTCAAGCTCAAAAAGACGAGTTGGATAAACAAATCAACCAGCACCTCAAATCAGGCTGGACAGTTGAACGCTTGACCTTGATCGAAAAAAACTTACTACGCTTGGGTATCTTTGAAATCACTTCATTTGATACACCTCAGCTGGTAGCAGTCAATGAAGCCATTGAACTTGCTAAGAATTTTTCAGATCAAAAATCAGCCCGCTTTATCAACGGACTGCTTAGTCAATTTGTAACTGAAGAAAATGAATAATCGAAAAGGTGTTTGGTCTTCCAAGCACCTTTTGACTTTCCCCTCTGCACAGAGTAATACTCTTCGAAAATCTCTTCAAACCGCGTCAACGTCGCCTTGCCGTATATGTGTTACTGACTTCGTCAGTTCTATCTGCAACCTCAAAACAGTGTTTTGAGCTGACTTCGTCAGTTCTATCTACAACCTCAAAGCAGTGCTTTGAGCAGCCTGCGGCTAGTTTCCTAGTTTGCTCTTTGATTTTCATTGAGTATAAGAAGCACACAAAAACTAGAACTAACTGCCAGTTCTAGTTTTTGCGTATTCTGAAATATTAGTATTTTCTAAATCGTTGGTAACGTTCTTCCAACAACTCTTCTAGCGGTTTTTGTGAAAGTCTAGCTAGCTCAGCTTGAAGTTCTCTTTTGACACTCTTAATCAGTTCTTTGCTAGAAAGTCCTGCTTCAGAAATCACCTTATCTACCACGTCCATTTCTAACAGTTCATGCGAAGTGATTTTCATCAGTTCTGCCGCTTCCATAGCACGACTGCCGTCCTTCCATAGAATGGAAGCAAAGCCTTCTGGACTGAGAATAGCATAGATAGAATTTTCCAGCATCCAAACACGGTCTGCGACTGCCAGAGCCAGAGCTCCACCTGAACCACCTTCACCGATAATGATGGCGATAATAGGAACTTTCAGGTCACTCATTTCCATGAGATTGCGAGCAATAGCTTCTCCCTGTCCACGTTCTTCCGCTCCGACACCAGGATAAGCACCTGCTGTATTGATAAAAGTCACCACTGGACGGCCAAATTTTTCAGCCTGTTTCATCAACCGTAGAGCCTTGCGGTAACCTTCTGGATGCGGTTGGCCAAAATTCCGTTTAAGGTTATCTTGTAAACTTTTGCCTTTTTGGATACCAACCACTGTTACAGCTTGCTCTCCAAGCCAGCCAATACCACCAACAACTGCACCATCATCACGAAAAGAACGGTCGCCGTGTAATTGGATAAAGTCATCAAAAATGCCTGTCGCAAAGTCCAAGGTTGTCAAGCGACTCTGCTCACGCGCTTCTCTGACTATTTTTGCAATATTCATCTAGGACTCCCTCCATGCAATCTGATTAGGCTAGCAATCGTATCTGGCAAGTCTCTTCTTTTAACAATAGCATCAACAAAGCCATGTTCCAATAGGAATTCTGCCTTTTGGAACCCCTCAGGTAAGCTTTCACGAACCGTATTTTCAATCACACGACGCCCAGCAAAACCGACCAAGCTCTGTGGTTCAGCCAGAATGATATCGCCTTCCATAGCGAAAGACGCTGTTACACCACCTGTCGTTGGATCTGTCAAAATGGTCAGATAAAAGAGACCAGCATTTGAATGGCGTTTAACTGCTGCAGAAATCTTGGCCATCTGCATGAGACTCATGATTCCTTCCTGCATACGGGCTCCACCAGAGGCTGTAAAGAGAACAACTGGTAATTGTTCGACAGTCGCATACTCAAACAAGCGAGTAATTTTTTCCCCTACAACTGTACCCATAGAAGCCATGATAAAGTTGGAATCCATAATCCCAAGAGCCACAGTCTGACCTTTAATAAGAGCAGTTCCTGTCACAACGGCTTCGTCCAGACCTGTTTTTTCACGCATAGTTGCTAGTTTCTTTTGATAACCAGGGAAATGCAAGGGATCCTTGCTTTCAATCCCTGTAAACAATTCCTTAAAGCTTCCCATATCAATCGTCAAAGCCAAACGTTCTTGGGCAGAAATACGAAAGGTATAGCTACAGTGCGGACAGATACGCTCACTTCCCAGATCCTTCTGATAGATGGTATGCTTACAGCCTGGACACTGGGAGAATAATTCATCTGGAACCTCTGGCTTGGCTTGAGGTTTTTCCCTAACCGAACGATTGGGATTGATTCGAATATACTTATCTTTTTTACTAAATAGAGCCATTGATTCCCCTTTTCGGTTTAAACTCTTGAAGTCATTTTATTCTTTTTCTTGATACTTGGGTAAAAAGGTTTCCATCAAGAAGGAAGTATCGTAATCTCCAGCAATGACATTGCGATCTGAAATGAGGTCAAGCTGGAAATCTGCATTGGTCTGCACCCCTTCAATCTCTAATTCATAGAGGGCACGTTGCATTTTCATCAAGGCATCAAAACGATTTTCACCGTGAACGATGATTTTAGCAATCATACTGTCATAATAAGGTGGAATGGTATAGCCTGGATAAACTGCTGAATCCACGCGCAAGCCAACTCCACCACTTGGCAGATGGAGATTAGTAATCTTACCTGGACTTGGAGCAAAGTTAAAGGCTGGATTTTCTGCATTGATACGACACTCGATGGCATGACCGCGTAGGACAATATCTTCTTGCTTAACAGACAGTGACTGACCTGCCGCAATGCGAATTTGTTCCTTAACGATATCCACACCTGAAACAAATTCTGTTACTGGATGTTCTACTTGTACACGAGTATTCATCTCCATAAAATAGAATTTACCGCTGGCTTCATCAAGAAGAAACTCAATAGTCCCTGCATTTTCATAGCCCACAGACTCAGCCGCTCGAACAGCAGCAGCACCAATTTCATTACGCAGTGTTTTTCCTATTGCAATCGAAGGACTTTCTTCTAAAACCTTTTGATTATTCCGTTGAAGAGAACAATCCCGTTCCCCCAAGTGAATCACATGTCCATGCTCATCTCCTAGGATTTGAACCTCGATGTGACGAGCTGGATAGATAACCCGTTCTATGTACATGGCACCATTGCCATAATTGGCCTTGGCTTCACTAGAGGCAGTTTCAAAAGCGGAAACGAGGTCTTCTGGTTTTTCAACCTTACGTATCCCCTTACCACCTCCACCTGCTGAAGCCTTGAGCATAACAGGGTAGCCAATTTTTTCAGCAACAATCAAAGCTTCCTCAGAATTATGCACTTCTCCATCTGAACCTGGTATAACAGGCACGCCTGCTTTGATCATCTGAGCACGCGCATTGATCTTATCCCCCATCATATCCATGACATGACCAGATGGGCCGATAAACTTGATTCCCACCTCTTCACACATGGTTGCAAATTTGGAATTTTCACTGAGAAATCCAAAACCTGGGTGGATGGCTTCTGCCTCAGTCAAAACTGCAGCTGATAGAACCGCATTAATATTGAGATAAGACTCTGTTGCCTTGCCAGGACCGATACAAACCGCTTCATCTGCCAAAAGCGTATGAAGGGCTTCCTTATCGGCAGTTGAATAAACCGCTACCGTCGCAATGCCCAATTCACGCGCCGCACGGATAATACGAACCGCAATTTCACCACGATTGGCAATTAAAATTTTTCGAAACATGGAGAACCTCCTTAGTTCCCTATTGCAAAGGTAAGAGTACCACTAGCTGCAAGCTTGCCATCCACTTCAGCCTTTGCTTCAACCACAGCAATGCTACCGCGACGTTTTACAAACGTTGCCGTCATAACTAATTGGTCACCTGGTACAACTTGCTTCTTGAATTTAACCTTGTCCATACCAGCGTAAAAGACCAGTTTTCCTTTATTTTCAGGTTTTGACAACTCCAAGACACCAGCTGTTTGCGCCAATGCTTCCATGATCAGAACACCTGGCATAACTGGATATTGAGGGAAATGACCGTTAAAGAAGGGCTCATTGATGGTTACATTTTTGATAGCAACAATAGTGTCCTCGCTCACTTCCAAGACACGGTCTACTAGGAGCATAGGATAACGGTGGGGAAGAGCTTCTTTGATTCCTTGAATATCGATCATTTGATTCGTACCAATCCTTTACCAAACTCAACCATTTCTTCGTTAGAAACAAGAATTTCCGTTACCACACCATCCTTAGGAGCTGGGATTTCATTCATGACTTTCATAGCTTCGATGATGACCAATGTTTGGCCTTTTTTGACACTATCACCAACTGTAACGAATGCAGGTTTATCAGGACCAGCAGCCAAGTAAGCCACCCCAACAAGTGGACTCTCTACAACATCTCCCTCAGCAGCCACACTTGCTTCGGCTGGTGCCGAAGTTTCTGCCACTACAGTTTCTTCAGGAGCAGATGAAGGAGCTACTGAACTTGGTGTTGCTAGAACGGGCGCTGGAGCAACTGGAGCTGCAACTTCAGATACAAGTCTCGCTTCATTCTTGCTAAACTGCAACTCATCCGTCCCATTTTTATAAGAAAATTCTCTCAAACTTGACTGGTCAAATTGAGCCATCAAGTCTTTAATATCGTTTAAATTCATAGTTATTTATTCTCCCAACGTTTGAAAGCAAGAACTGCATTGTGGCCACCAAAACCAAAGGTATTTGAAATAGCGTATGGAATTTCTTGCTCCAAGCCTTGTCCATAAACCACATTGGCTTCGATATAGTCTGATACTTCGCTTGTGCCAGCTGTCATTGGTACAAAGTTATGACGCATAGCCTCGATGGTGACGATAGCTTCTACTGCACCTGCAGCCCCCAGCAAATGTCCCGTGAATGATTTGGTTGATGATACAGGTACTTCCTTACCAAGAACAGCTACGATCGCACCACTTTCTCCTTTTTCATTAGCAGGAGTTGAGGTTCCGTGAGCATTGACATAGGCTACTTGCTCTGGAGAAATCTCAGCTTCTTCCAAGGCTAGTTTGATGGCCTTGATAGCTCCCTGACCTTCTGGATGTGGTGAAGTCATGTGGTAGGCATCACAAGTATTTCCGTAACCAACCACTTCAGCCAGGATAGTAGCGCCACGTTTTTCGGCGTGTTCCAGGCTTTCAAGAACCAACATCCCTGAACCTTCACCCATAACAAACCCATTACGGTCCTTATCAAATGGGATAGAAGCACGAGTTGGATCCTCTGTAGTTGAGAGAGCAGTTAGGGCTTGGAAACCAGCAATAGCAAAAGGTGTGATCGAAGCTTCTGAACCACCTACCAACATAACGTCTTGGAAACCAAACTTAATTGAGCGGAAGGCATCCCCAATCGCGTCATTTGATGAAGCGCAGGCAGTATTGATGGATTTACAAACACCGTTTGCTCCAAAACGCATAGCAACATTTCCTGAAGCCATATTTGGCAAGGCTTTTGGAAGGGTCAATGGTTTCACACGTTTTGGCCCTTTTTCGTTGAGTCGAAGCACTTGATCTTCAATTTCTTTGATTCCACCAATACCAGAGGCCACGATAACACCAAAACGATCTTTATCAAGAGCCTCTACATCTAAATTGGCATGATTAACGGCTTCTTGGGCTGCGTACAAGGCATACAAAGAGTAGTTATCGAAACGATTGGTATCTTTCTTAACAAAGTATTTATCAAAAGGAAAATCTTGGATTTCTGCTGCATTATGCACATCAAAGTCACTATGATCAAATTTTGTAATTGGACCAATTCCGATTTTTCCAGTTGTCAAACTATTCCAAAATTCTTCTGGTGTATTTCCGATTGGAGATGTTACTCCATAACCTGTTACTACTACGCGATTTAGTTTCATCTTTTTTACCTCTAGCTTCTGCTACATACTTAAGCCACCATCAATGGCAACTACTTGACCAGTTAGATAATCTTGGCCTGCTAAAAATACTGTCAAATCTGCAACCTGCTCTGCCTGTCCAAATTCTTTCATGGGAATTTGGGCCAGCATAGCATCTTTTACCTTGTCTGATAGAACAGCTGTCATATCGGACTCAATCATTCCAGGTGCAATAGCATTAACCCTGATATTGCGATTGGCCACTTCACGCGCCACAGACTTGGTAAAACCAATCAAACCCGCCTTAGAAGCTGCATAGTTAGCTTGGCCGATATTCCCCATCAAACCAACAACACTAGACATATTAATGATAGCACCTTCTCTGGCTTTTAACATCGGTTTCAAGACTGATTGTGTCATGTTAAAGGCACCAGTCAAGTTAACCTTGAGCACTTTTTCAAAATCCGCTTCTGTCATCTTGAGCATTAGGGTATCTTGTGTAATTCCTGCATTGTTGACCAAAACATCTACTGAACCCAGCTCTGTAATAGCTTGATCAACCATACGCTTAGCGTCTGCAAAATCTGACACGTCTCCTGAAATGGGAACCACCTTGACACCATAGTTTGAAAACTCAGCGAGCAATTCTTCTGAAATTGCCCCACGACTGTTTAAAACAATATTGGCTCCTGCTTGAGCAAACTTGTGGGCGATAGCAAGACCAATTCCACGACTCGAACCTGTAATAAAGATATTTTTATTTTCTAGTTGCATTCTTTTCTCCTGTTTCCTCTTGTATTTATGGGAGAAGGGATTACTTATTTTCTAGCAAAGTTTCCAAACTAGCCTGATCTTCAACATTGGCTAGTTTAGCTGTCTTATCAATTTTTTTGACAAAGCCTGACAAGACTTTCCCCGGTCCAATCTCGATAAAGTTGGTTACGCCTGCTTCTTGCATAAGAGCAATACTTTCATAGAAACGAACTGGTTCCTTGACCTGACGCGTCAAGAGTTGAGCAATATCTTCTTTTTGCATGACAGTAGCTTCTGTATTACCGACTAGTGGACAAGTGAAATCTGAAAAACTTACTTGAGCTAGAGTTTCAGCTAGTTTTTGGCTAGCAGGCTCAAGGAGAGCAGTATGAAAGGGACCTGATACCTTGAGAGGAATCAAGCGTTTGGCACCAGCTTCCTGCAAGAGTTCTACTGCGCGGTCAACTGCAGCCACTTCTCCACCAATCACGATTTGTGCAGGTGTATTATAGTTGGCTGGGGTAACCACTCCAAGTTCAGAAGCTTTTTGACAGGCTTCCTCAATGACCTCTACTGATGTATTGAGAACTGCAACCATCTTGCCAGAGCCAGCAGGAGCCGCTTCTTCCATATAGGCTCCACGCTTAGCAACCAAGGCAACCGCATCTTCAAAATCCAAGGCACCGCTGGCCACCAAGGCAGAGTATTCTCCAAGAGACAAACCAGCAACCATATCAGGTTGATAGCCCTTTTCTTGCAATAATCGGTAAATAGCAACTGAAGTCGCTAAAATAGCTGGTTGCGTATAGCGGGTCTGATTGAGTTTTTCTTCTTCCCTATCAATGAGATGACGCAAATTATAATCAAGTACCTGACTCGCTTGATCAATCGTTTCTTTGACAATCGGGTAGTGATCATAGAGATCCCGTCCCATACCTAGATACTGGGCACCTTGACCAGCAAATAAAAAGGCTGTTTTAGTCATTTCTTACAACTCCTGCCCAACGAGAGGCTTCTTCTTGAATTTTCTTAGCTGCTCCATAGTACAAATCTTTTAGGATTTCTTCAACGCTTTCTTCTTTGGAAACAAGGCCTGCAATTTGACCTGCCATAACAGAGCCACCATCCACATCTCCGTGAACAACTGCTTTTGCTAGTGCACCTGCGCCCATTTGTTCAAAAATTTCCAAATCTGGATTTTCTTGTTTAAAGGCATCTTTCTCAGCTTTTTCAAAATCACGAGTCAATTGGTTTTTAATCGCACGAACAGCATGCCCAAAGTGTTGAGCTGAAATCGTAGTATCAATATCTCTAGCTTTTAAAATTTTCGCCTTGTAATTTGGATGGGCATTAGACTCTTTTGCAACGACAAAACGAGTTCCAACCTGAACAGCCTCTGCACCAAGCATAAAGCCAGCAGCAGCACCTTCACCATCCGCAATTCCTCCTGCAGCAATAACAGGAATCGATACAGCAGCAGCAACCTGGCGCACCAAGGTCATAGTTGTTAATTTTCCAATGTGTCCCCCAGCTTCCATTCCTTCTGCAATAACAGCGTCCGCACCGATTTTTTCCATGCGTTTCGCTAGGGCAACACTTGGTACAACAGGAATAACTGTAATCCCTGCTTCATGGAAACGTTCCATGTATTTACTTGGGTTTCCTGCGCCTGTTGTCACTACCTTAACCCCTTCTTCGATAACGAGGTCTACAATATCTTCCACAAAGGGAGACAAGAGCATGATGTTGACACCAAAAGGTTTATCCGTTAACGATTTGATCTTGTCAATATTTGCCTTGACGACTTCTTTCGGGGCATTCCCACCACCGATAATCCCTAGTCCTCCAGCCTTGGAAACAGCTCCTGCCAAATCACCATCAGCGACCCAGGCCATTCCTCCTTGAAAGATAGGATAATCAATGTTCAATAATTCTGTAATACGCGTTTTCATAGTGCCTCCATCATTTCTTGCTTACGTAATAGTTCGATACCATCATAATTTGAAAATCAAACTATTGCCTAAACAAGAGGGAGCGGGTTTCCCTACTCCTTCTATCTATATTCTGTTTATACTCTTCGAAAATCTCTTCAAACCACGTCAGCGTCACCTTGCCGTATATATGTGACTGACTTCGTCACTCTTATCTACAACCTCAAATCAGTGTTTTGAGCAGCCTGCGGCTAGCTTCCTAGTTTGTTCTTTGATTTTCATTGAGTATTATTTTGTTTGCTCTTCAACGTAGGCAACCAAGTCACCAACTGTTTTCAAGTCATCTTCTGCTTCGATTTGGATATCAAAAGCATCTTCAATTTCTGAGATTACTTGGAACAAGTCCAATGAATCTGCGTCCAAATCATCAAAAGTTGATTCAAGTGTTACTTCTGATGCGTCTTTTCCAAGTTCTTCAACGATAATTTCTTGTACTTTTTCAAATACTGCCATGATAGGACTCCTTTAAAATAAATAGTTTTTTATAACAATGTGTTCACCACATGATTACCTAAATTGTAAGAATGAGCGTGCCCCAGGTCAAGCCTCCACCGAAGCCTGATAGCAGAACAGTCTGGCTACCATCTAAATGGATGAGACCTTGTTCTACACACTCTGAAAGTAAAATCGGGATACTGGCTGCACTGGTATTACCATATTCCATCATATTGGCTGGAAGTTTATCTCGGTCAACACCAATTTTTCTAGCCATCTTATCCAAAATACGGATATTAGCTTGATGAAGTAACAGATAATCCAAGTCTGTCACCTCTATAGGAGATTCATCAATAGTCTGCTTGATAGACTTGGCTACATCCCGAATGGCAAAATCAAAGACTGCGCGCCCATCCATCTTCAAAAATGAATCTGTAGTTTCTTGATCTGAAAATGGAGAATGCAGGCCTGAATGCCCATAAGTTAGACACTCGCTTCGTGAACCATCGCTATTGAGACTCTCCGCTAAGAAATGCTCTTGCTCGCTAGCTTCTAGCAAGACACCACCAGCACCATCTCCAAACAACACAGCTGTTGATCGGTCTGACCAATCGACTGCTTTAGAGAGAGTTTCACTGCCAATCACCAATCCTTTTTGAAAGCGACCAGAAGCGATAAACTTTTCAGCAGTTGAAAGAGCAAATACAAATCCACTACAAGCAGCTGTTAGATCAAAAGCAAAGGCCTTATTAGCACCAATATTAGCTTGAATACGAGCAGCTGTAGAGGGCATCATCGAATCAGGAGTGATGGTAGCTAGGATGATAAAATCCAACTCCTCCCCTGTGATTCCAGCTTTTGCCATTAGTTTCTTAGCAACCTCTGTAGCCAAATCACTAGTAGATTCTGTTCTTGAGATATGCCTTTGTCGTATTCCCGTCCGACTTGAAATCCACTCATCATTGGTATCCATAATCTGAGCCAAATCATGATTTGTAACCACTTGCTCTGGCACATAATGAGCAACCTGGCTTATTTTTGCAAAAGCCATTATCTCAAATCCTCCAAAAATTGATAAAGATTGGTCAAACCTTTGCTCATAACCTCCATTTCTTGCTTACTCATACCATCAATGATTTTTTCAACCATGGCCTTGTGGAAGCGTTTATGTAGCCTATGAACCAAGCGACCTTTCTTTGTCAAATGCAGATGCACTACACGTCGATCATGTTCTGAACGAATGCGTTCAATGTAACCCTTGCGTTCGAGATTATTCAGACTCGTCGTAACCGTCCCAAGAGTCACCATCAACTCTTTTGACACTTGACTTGGTGTCACGTCTGGGAATTTCCCAATCACATCAATCGTATGCATTTCTTTGATGGAGATATCCTTGAAACGACTACCTCTCAAGCTAACTTCCTCAATGACGAGGACATTGTTAAATATAGATGTTAAATATTCATTAATTCGTTGGTAGTCCAATCCTTCTTTCCCTCCTTCTCAAAAAAACTTTTACAATCAAAACATTTGACAAAAGAATTATATCAAACTTCAAAGAATGGTGCAAGTATTTTTTTATTTTCCTGTAAATTTAGGTCTTCTTCGCTCCGAATGAGCCCGAACTCCCTCTTTGAAATCCTCTGTTTTGGCCAGTGATTCCTGTAGATGCAGTTCTAAAACAGCATAATCTTGCCAATCTTTAAATTGGCTCTCCCAAACCAACTTCTTGATGGCTGCATAGGAATTAGCTGACCCACGTCTTAATTTTTTAAGAAGCTGTTCTCTGGTTTTTTCTAACTTATCAGCTTCAGAAATACGGTAAACCACACCCCACTCTAGAGCTTTTTCTGCTGTCAAAGCCTCTCCTGTCATGGCTAGTTGAGCAGCACGCGTCACACCGATACTGCGGCTCAAGAGATGAATCCCTCCTGCATCTGGAGCCAAACCAACTCCAACAAAGGCTTGGATAAATTTAGCCTTATCGGTCGCTAAACAGAAATCTGCGGCAACAGCCATATTAGCTGCAGCACCTGCAACAGCTCCATCAACCTCCATCAGAACAGGCTTTGCAATTTGCTTGATTTTATAAGAAATAGTATTGACCAGTTCTGCGATTTTCGTCAATGATGGAATATCATCCTCATCCACTGCCCTCTTCATCTCTACTAAATCTCCCCCAACTGAGAAGACTTTGCCATTCGCATTGATCAAGATAAAATGCACAGCTGAATCCTCTTCTGCCAAAGTCAAGGCTTCTAAAATCTCCTCACACATAGGAATGTGGAAACCGTTAGCGACATCAGGACGGTTTAAAGTAATAATTGCCAAATCCTCTTCGAGCTGATAAATAATATGTTCCATCTGGACTCCTTTTTATTTTTATAAGCAAGTTAAATAATTTTGTTTTCAAAGTATATCTTTTTTATTCTAAAAAAGCAAGAATAAGAATGTAATAAGTGTCTCAGCCGATTTTAGATTCCTTATCTCTCCCTGTAAAATAGCTTATTTTCTTCATTGAAAAAAGGCTTTCTTTCTGCTATAATCGTATATTACCTTTTGCAACTTTCTTTTTAGCAATTTACAGACCCTAAACCCTTGATTTTATTGAGTTCTCAAAGAATTGCTAAAATAAACATATAGGCATAGATTGCCATTCATTCCCCCTAAAGTTCCTAAAAAATGGAACAAAAAAATAGACTTTTTCAAGTCTATCAAAATAATTTAATGAGTTCAGCAGGCAAGAAACTAGCACGGTCAAACGTGCTTTTTTTATTGCTGGTTGCTGATAGGTATATTATAACACGATAAAGACGATAGGGCAAAATATCCTATCAAGATGATATACACTTATTTATATACTTCCAGCTCTCCGTTCTGGTGGATTCTCGCAAAGTTTAAGACGGCTATCTGTTTGTATCGGTGGTAGCTAGTGGAGCTAGTGCCTGCCATCTCTACGCATTCACTCATTGTTTTCTTTCTCATGTAGCAATAATGGATGATAAAGTATTTTCTGGCTCTCTCGTTCTCTATACTGTTGATGTCGTGGGCGAATATTTCCAATCCCTCACGGATTGCTTTTTCATGCTCACCTCTCAAATTCCACTGATCAGGTAAGATAAGTTTCCAAGCTTCTTCGTCTATTGTAACTTGGTTTTCACTCCCTGCCATCCTCTGGAAACGTAGAAAGTATGTCATCCGCTCCCTTACGTTCATCATCGTTTTAAACTTATCCAGCTCCATTAGTTCGCTCCTTTATTGTGGTGGTATATCCCAAACAATACAAGCCCCTACTGTGGTCTCTATGTAATTACAAGCCTCTTTCTCAGCCTTAAAGGTCATTACTACTTCTTTAGAGTTTTTCCTGTACTCTGAAACTCTTACTTCATATTCCCCACTTTCAAGCAAGGTTAGCCATACAATCGGTGTTATATCTTTAATAGTGTGTTCTTCCAATCTTTGCAGTCTTGTCTTTAAGCTTCTAACCATTCCCCTACCTCGTGTGTAATTCTATCTGATTTATCTAAAAAAAGGGGATTGCTCCCCATCGTCAGATTTTATTGTGCTTCCATGTTCTCATCTAGAAAATCTGAGTTTAAGAATACAATTAACGCATCCACTCTTGCTTTTACAAATTGGTCATCTACCATCAAACGCTCGTAATTGATTTCATCAACCCCACGGCTAAACTTAGCCAACAAATCTTTTGTACGCTCACGGTTATCAATCGGAATATATTGGGCGATTTCAGCATTTTTAGGATTGCCATCTCCCCAGATATCCCCCACGGTACTTCTAATAAGTGATAAAGCCATCCAATCGTCCTTGTAATGGTCTATCAATGCCTTAGCAGTTGAAACTTCTAGCGCTTCTTTTTCCAAGAGTTTTAAAGCATTTTGTAGAGCCGCTTGATAGCCGTAGTCAGTCAATTTTTTAACTTCATCTTCAGCACGTTTACGTTCTACTTTTTCTAATAAACCATCGGATAATGCTTTTAACTCATTGTAGTAAGCCCCATACCAGTTTTCATACTGGTATTTAAGTTCTTCTAACTCGTATGTCTTGCCCTCTACACTCAAATAATTGTTATTTCGGATTTTTTCAATTTTCTCAGAGAGGTTATAAATAGCCCCTTTTAGCGATTCTGTTTTGGCTAATACTGTGCTTTTCTTCATCTATTCAACTCCTTCTGCTTACTTATATAGCACCATCACACCAGTGATTGCTTCTGTGTTATTGGTAGCCTCTGAATATTTCACGTCCACCACTTGGACAGTTGCCATGAAGTCGTTAATCTTTTTTTCAAAATCTTCTAGTGCAGTAGAGTCCCAGCGGTAATAATAAAATAATTTAATTTTCATAGTTCCATTCCTTGTTCTAATCTTTCTATCCGTGTTTGCAAGTCTTCTAATTCCATGCCACGGTATGCCATTTCTAATATTGTTTTAGCTGCCTGTACCCTTGCATAGGGGCTTTTTTCTGGATCATCTGCCACCTCATACAAAACTTCAACGGCACGCCCACTAGCCTGTAATAATAGGCTTGTCGTTCGCCCTATCATGTCTTGTCTCAGCTTTTGATATTCGCTGAAAAAATTCCTATCTTTAAGATACCTATACGCCGTATTTTTGGCGATTCCAGATTTTTCAATAGCTTTTGTAATGCTTGGTTCACTAATCAAAGCCATCAAAAAGTATTCTTGTTTTGGTTTTAATTTTGCAATAGCTTTCTACCTCCTATCAGTTTAAACGCTCACATCATCGATAAAGAAAATAGGATTGATACCTTGCGCTTTATACTCTTCTGTAAGTCTAGCAATGTATTCATCGCATTCTGTTGAATCCTTAAAATCCCCACTATTGATAAATACAACCTTGTCACGTTTTCTATTCTTTTGAAATTCTTCCAGACGTTTTACTTTACTTCCTAATCTCATATCCGTTCTCCTTCTGCCAAAACAAAAAAGGACACCGAAAAGCCATTTAGCTTATTCAGTGCCCTCGGTTGTTCCGATAGACTCTATTTCTTTGTTTCAGTTCGCACCAAGTGGGAAAATCTACCATCTTGAAAATGCAAGGTCACACTCCCAAAAGTTGGGGGGGATTCTACTCCTATTCTACCACTTTTTTGGTATAAAATAAACCCTTTTTGTAGCAATTCATGAAAATCATCCATGTATTTACCTCTTTCTGTTTTTAAGGGTGTCACTAGTAGTTACACCATTGCAAGGGGGTCGGTACTATCTACCCCATTTTGTTATCTGTATAATACTAGCAAACCAGCAATCGCACCCATACCATCACTATCTCCTACGGTTGCGGTTGAATGTTTTACATCAATTACCTGCACGGTCGCCATAAAATCATTTACTTCCTGTTCAAAATTTTCTAGTGATTGTTGCCATTTGTAATAAAAAAATAGTTTAGTTTTCATGTTTTTTACTCCTTTTGTACTTAATTGATTTTTCTGTCCCCTTTTTTATACGCTTCTTACAAATTTTATACACTTGTTTTTAAAAGTGTATAAAAAATAAAGTCAGTAATGCCAAGGGTTTTACTATTGTTTTATACACTTTATACACTTTATACATTAAAATAAAAACATATATAAGGATAATAGGGACCCCATTTTGAAACACTATATAAGGAAATTTTTTTATTTCCGTGTTTTTCGTATAAAGTGTATAAAACCCTTGATATGACAACGTTTTTAAGTGTATAAAATTTTTGCCCTACTGTGTAAAGTGTATAAAATTCTTATTTTCTTTTCCTTCTCTTTTTGTACTCTGGCCAATGGTTGTAATACCCGCGTTCATTCTTTGGCTTTTTCTGCTTTTCGGGTGTTGCCCTACCATTAGCATAGGCTACGCTTGCAAACGGCGGTAGATCTTCTTTAGGATAAAAACCTTTATGGATCTGTTGCCCTGCAGGGATAACCTTCTGGCCAACTGCGAAACCTTCAGGTAGGTTGCTTTTGATTTCTCGATGTAAGCCCATTTCTGACCTGTTTTCTTTAATACCATAGTATTCTAGGAAACCTTTCCAAACGTGATAGACAAAACTATTAGGAATAAACTCACTTGTCAATTCATCAGTAAAAAACTTAGAAACAAAATCAATAACGGGGTTCATGTCCTTATGGTGTTCTTCAAGTATTTCAATAGACTTCGTAGGGTTAATGTCAGCGATTGGTGTTTCAATAGCCAACTTAACCAGGTACTCCAGCACTTCTTTGCGGTTAATGTAATCGTCTTTGATAGCCTTGTTAGGATTACCTTTGAATATTTTGGTAAAAGGTAAAATTCTAAATCGCCTATCAATAGCTGATTTATCCCCGTTCATTCTTGGTAAACCATTAGAAGATTGTACTACCGTCATATTAAGACGTATGCTATAAGGGCGTTTCCCTTTGTCCTCTATGGTCATTATGTCGCCTGTTGCTAAGCTAAACATATCTGAAGTGTCTCTAATTACTGCGTCCTTTTGTACATCATCACCGATTACAAGCGACTTTCCCAATAATATAGACGTTGAAAATTGACTTTTTGTTAAACCAGTGATCTTCAAACTGGCCACATTTTCCATACCAACTAGGTTTATAAGTAACTGCTGAAAAGTTCCTTTTCCTGTTCCACCTTCACCGAAAAGCCAAAAGATTTTTTGCAATGACTGCCCTGTGACGCTTGCTTTTATAATCTGGATAGCAAGGTTATAAAGCTCCTTGTCACCGTCAAACAACTCTAAAAGCCAAGCTGTCGGCTTCCAGCCGTTAATTATCGGCTCTTCTGCTACAGGATTATAACCTGTTTTTATCTTTCTTGTTGCTGTAATCTCTGGTGTGGTTTCTTCAAAAATGCCTGTCTTAGCATTGTATAGCTGTTTCCCAATTACAGTATAATTGCCTTGGATTTCCCTCATTTGGCTCTGTCTAGCTATTTTATAAAGCGTGTCAAATGCCTGTTTTTCCGTTGCGTTTGGATAAATGACAGAAATAAGATCTTGCAAAAATTCATTATCCTCTAACCAGATACCAAAATCAGGATTATAGAAATATAAAGGGGCTTTTTGCCCTTGTGCCTCTGGCTTAATTCTAATAAATCGGACGTACTTTTTTAACATAATAGCAACTCCCAGCGGATTAGTTGGTAAGGCCTTACTGCTCTTTTCCTCGCCTTTCTGCTGGGCTAGTTCTTCATGCTGGGCCTCGGTCAACCTGCCTGCCTTTACATTTTCAAGGTGTTTGCTGTCTGCCATAACTTCTTCATAAGCTTGCTGATAAGCCTTGTCCTTGATTTCTTGGCACTCTTTGATAAGCTGTCCCCTAACACCTTTGAAAGTCTTAAAGTGCTTATCTTCGCTTTCACGCGCCTCCAAGATTTCACTTTTTAGGTTTCCTAATTCTTCTAGTTCTATGGTTCTAACCTCTCTTTCTATATTCAGCCCGTGCTATACTGCTAAAACTGCGGTCTAGCTCTTCAATAGGCAATGGTTCAACTGTCACGCTATTAGCTATCTTTGTCAGCTCGTAGGCGGTCTCTAGGTCACAATCAACCCACTTATTAAAGAGTAAGCCTACAAAGCGTGTCAGCGCTACGTTTCGCCCTCCCTCGTCTCCAAATCCGTTGAAAAGCGTGTCAATGATCCTCATGGTCATAGATTTCTGACCGCTTGGCCTTGGAGTGTATGGAAGGCTTGTAGCATTCTGTTTGACTGGTTCAGCCGTTGTCTGTGGTACTGGATAATCAAGTCCATGCTCTACAATTTTTTGATAACTTGCTGGGTCGCCTGTTGTTACTGGTAGCCCTTGAAGTTGTGACCATGTTAAACTGGCCATGTCAAAGGGTAGCCCAATCTTATCAGCAATCTCTTTCACTATCTGCTTATAGGTTGCCTCGTTCATCACGTTGTCAGGCTTCACTACAAGGCGAAAACGGGGCTTTTCTAAGCTATGTTTGATAGTCGGGTATAAGATATAGGAGTAGCCAAATAAAGCGCTAGAAACGGCTTTTATGAAGTCCTCAGACGTCCCCTGTATATCGTCATAATCAAGGAAAATCAAATCCCGATAGATTAGACTGGAGTTGTTTCGCTTGTAACTGCCATTCTTTTCTGGCGTTACTTTCCCACTGATACAGTAAGGCGCTTGAGTTCGCTTGTATTCCTCAATATCTGCCCCTTCAGGAACTACTAAGGGCTTGAAACGCTCGATATACTCGAATGGCTCAATCTTATCAAATGGATAGACTAGATTATTTTGAAATCCTTTAGCCTCATAAATTGCCATATTATCGCCCCTTTCTACGTTTTTTCTTCAGCTTTTTAAGCCTTTGCTGTTCCTTTAGCTGATCTAGGGTTGGCCTGCGCTCTTTGTAAAATTTAATATTGTGATAATGTCCTTTATTATCTGCCGGATGAATACTATACCTTGCCATTTTCCACCCCCATAAACTTCCAGATGTCCGTAACTTTATAGTATGCTTTCCTAGTATCTTCTAGTGGGGGACGGTATGGTCTCAATCCTGCTTCTTCCCATCTATGAAGAGTCTTATAACTTATATCCAACTCATCTTGTAGCCGTTTTGCTGAAATCAATCCAGTAAGTCTTTGTGGAACTCTATCATGGGCTTCCAGGTATCTTTCCACTACCTCCAGAATGCCATGCGCTAGGTCCTGCTCACTTTCTCGGCTTAGGCTAAACATATCCGCCCACCTCCTTCAAGGTTTCTTTGTAGCTTTCTAGGTCGCTGTTCATCAACACCGCTAGGCGCTTTTCTTCTTCTCGTATCTGATTGTAAAATGTTTTTGCTCCGTCCAGTAGCTCCTCTTTGTTAGCTGGGATAAAATATCCTCTAAATGTTCCATGGCGAACCCCAACAATAGGAACGCTATGGCGCGTGATTAGACGGCTGATAATATCTTGCACGGTTCTTTCTGCCAGCTTAGTGATCAGGCTGATTTCTGCCCCTGTTATGGAGTTTTCAGCCCCTACCTTGATTAGTCTTAATACTCGTTTGTCATTCTCTGATAGACTCATTCAGTTCCTCCTCTCCTTTGCTTTTATTCAAAAAGGTTATTTGTTCACTTAGTACGCCATAAAAAATATCTTTCTGATCTTCTAAAATCGCATCAATAGTTTTATAGACAAGTTCCCTTACCTTGTTATCCAAAAGTTGCCCGGCTAGTATCCCTCTAGCTGTTGCTAGTTTCGCTGTATTGTTCATACACATAGCTAGAAAAATCTCTTTAGTGAAATAGGGCTTATCAGGTCTCTCTTCAAAATCAGGATATAAATTCATTGTGTAACTCATTTCATCCCTCCGTAAACTCTTACCCCTGCAAGCTGAATATAACGCCCATAATCAGGGTTTAAATCCTCGCTAGGTGTTTCCATCGTCTGTTTGCTTTCTCGCTCAAATTGGGCGCTTTTTTTGCGGTCTAGGTGGTTTAGATAAAGCAGCAAGGCAATCAATACCACGGAAAAGATAAGTGCCTGTGTATTGGTCAAATCTAATTCATTCATCTTATGCCCTCGCTTTGTAATTCTTGATATAGTCCACTTGATCAGTTCGCTCCATCTTCAAAAACTCGTCCACCTCTTCGGGTGTTATCTTTCTATCTAAAAAATCAGTGATGAACTGAAAGAGGTTCGGATTTCTATCCTTGATTTCAGCAATTACTTCATCAAATTCTGCTTGTGTCATGTTGTCTAGGTCTAGTGTCATTGCATTGCCTCCTAATCAATCATCATTCCACGAGTATATAAGGATGAGTCTGTCCATGAATCCAAAACGTTCTTTTTCCCTCGTTTTTTCTTTGCGATATCAACCGCTATGACTTCCCATACATAATTCAATAATTGGCTTTGTTCCATTGGGTAGGTATTTTCTTTAGTTATTTCAGCTAGGTAAGTGTTTAAGAAAAGAAATCCATCAAAGTTGGAAAGTAGCTTTATAAACTTAGTATCACCCCAATAATTTCTGTAATAAGACTCTTCTCGTTCTTCTAGTTCACCTATTACCTCAGCAATCACCCTCTGTTTCATCTTCTCTGTTTGTTCCTTTAGCGTTTGCTGTTGTTCATGGTATTCTGTGCTAGTTAGTTCATTGTAGACATCATCCAAGTCATTCAATACCCTGCTGATTTCTCTTTTAGCTAATGCAGTTCCAGCTCCTACAAGAATTTCTTGTATTTCTTCTAAATTTGTTGAAATAGCTTCTAATTGATCTGCTATCATATTTTTCCTCCGTTGGCCTTTTTATTGTCGTTTCCTATACAGTATTGACACCACTCCAAACGCTGGGCGATTACCCCAAGTTGGCGAACGTATGTAGTGATGTTTCGTGGGTAATCCACCCACCCACATTTTTGCTAAACAAGTGCTTAGAGTCGCCGTGTCAGCACTTAAATTTCAAAATCTTTTCTAATTGCTTGCCTGCCACTAGTTGTTATTGATTGAATAGTTGTTTTTTGTTATAATTGAGATATAGAAAAAATATCTATATTCTTGATCCAGTCGCTTGCTTCAGTCGCCAAACGTTCAGCAAGTGACTTTTTTTGTTGTCTTTTTTTAATTTTCATGTCTAGGTTTTCTATAAATCAGTTGACGATTTTCCACTAATTCAGCAATAAAAGCTAGATTATTAGCTGTCTTTTCTATTAAGTCGTCAAGTACACCTTTGTTTTCAGGTAATGCCATAGCTTCCGCCACACTCACGGCATCATCTAGCCATGTTTTAAATTCTTTAAAGTTCATTTCTTTAGCAGTAAAACCTTCTGGTTTTGATTCCAAATCATCCTCCAATACTTTAAAATGTAAGAATGGTTTTGTTTCGTAGCTTTCGCCTTTTTCGTAAAGTGATTTAATACGGTCAAATAGTTTTGTCAATGCAACGTCACTGGTGTACTCAACAGTAATTTCACCGTGTCCATTGTAAGTTGTTTCTTCAACGTCTGTGATCATGCGAATTTCTTCGCCCAATGCTCTAGCGATACCGTGGTTAGTCGTTTGTGCTTGATATACTTGTGCGTTGTTCATTTTGTTTTTCTCCTTTATGTTCTAGGTCGGATATTTTTTCCGATCAGGTCAATCCCCAGTGGTAAAGCACCAGTGGAGTATCTTGTAGATGTAATATAGTATTGTGATTGGGTTACTCCTTTCTATATCCGTTTAAATCGGATATTAGCTTAAAAAAATAATGTCGTCATAAGCAACACCGAAGAGTTTTTCAATCTCTTTTACTTGGGCAACATCAGGAAAACTTTTTCCATTTTCCCACTTACTCCAAGTAGTTGCAGAAATTCCTAATTTTTGTGCCACCTCTGATTGTTTCATGTTGCTATTGGCACGCAACGCTTTCAATGTAAGACGCAAATAGCCCTCACTCCTTTCTTTTGGATATCCGTTTAAATCGGATACAATGACAGTATACGGTAAAACCGATAACTTGTCAACACTTTTTTTGATTTTATTTTCTTTTTTTTCGTTTCCCTTGCTTTTTCTACGTTTTAACCGTATAATTAAATTATGAATTATAGAAAGGCGGTTGCGCCATGTCATTAGGAAATAAGCAAATAATGGCGGACAATATCAAAAGACTTTTAAGTGCAAAAGGTTTAAACCCTCGTCAGTTAGCTATTGCATTAGATTTTAAGTATACAACCGTCAACGATTGGGTAAATGCTAAAACTTACCCACGTATAGATAAAATCGAAATGCTGGCTAATTTTTTCAACGTTTCAAAGTCTGACTTAGTAGAAAATAAAAACGAAGAAATTGCTACCACTTCCCCAGTTCAAGCCATCTATGAGCAACTAACTCCACCAAGACAAGCAAAGGCCTTGACTTATCTTGAAAAGCAACTACTGGAGCAGAACGAAGAAGAAACGAAGAAAAACGAAGTATCGGAAGTCATTCAGCTATATAGCTACAACTACTACGACCATCCAGCTTCTGCAGGTACTGGCCAATATTTAAACGATGTACGAGTTGAACAGATAGAGTTGCCAATAGATGTAGACGCTGACTTTGTTATCCCAATCAAAGGGGACTCGATGGAGCCTGATTATCATGATGGCGATCTAGTGTTTATCCAGACAAGCGTTGATTTGAATGATGGAGTTATCGGAGTGTTTAACTACAACGGAGAGGCATATATCAAGCAACTGGTTATTGATACAGAACAAGCCTACTTACATAGCTTGAATCCTAAATACAAAGATATGCCAATCACGCCAGAAACAGACTTCCGAATTATTGGAGAGGTTGTGGGTCGTTATAAGGAGGAATAAAAATGGGGCTATTAGACTTTATTTTTAGAAAAAAGTCCACTACGGAAACTAGAACCGATCACATAGAGTTGAAAATTCCACACACAGAAGAAAAATATAATAACGCTGAAGAAACAAATTTCTATACTCCTCAATACTTTAACTTACTAAACGAAAGACCTAAAATAACTGATATATTTGGAAGAAGATATGACCTCCCTAAATACAGTGATAAATATATTACTAAAGAAGGTTATAAATTAAGAGAGATTCTATTATTAGTTTGGTGGGGAAAAGCGAAGACTGGCCGAAAATCAACTATCCACATCCCACAATATTTTTTTACAAATTACAATCTAAATGCCGAACGTCTAACTTCTCAATTTAAAGTTCAAGGATTATTAGTTGATACTAATGAAAAAACTTTACTAACAGAAAAAGGGAAAGAAATTTATAATAATTATTGCCACTTATGGGAAATACATGCTATAAAAAACTATCCTATCAATCTAGATCTTGATTTCCCAAATTGGAACAAGGAGAAATTTGAATTAGAACTTTACAAAATGGAACTGAGATATTACAACGAATATATCTCGTATTGTAAAAAAATGATTCAATTCTTCAATTCTTTTGAAAAACCTATTAAAGGACAAAAGATATATGACGAAATAAATTATTATATGAGTGAAGGGAATACTAGTATTGCTAAAGTTACTGACCTATATGAAAAAATTAGTATTCTGGAAGATAAAGTATATTCAGATAGAAGGTTAGATATTTATGATTTTCAAGACTGGAACGTCCAAAGCGATTCAGATAACATCATATAAACCCCATATCCGCCTTGTTTCCAACTCTGGTATTATTTACCGTCTGACTGATTAAAATCGAAAATAAGGGGGTTCTCGTAGCCCCTCGCATGGTATAAACTCAAAATCTTTTCTAATTGCTTGCCTGCTGATGGAAAAAGGAGTAAAACCATGAAGATTACAGAATACAAAAAGAAAGACGGGTCAATAGTCTACCGCTCCAGCGTCTATCTTGGCATCGATACCGTAACGGGTAAGAAGGTCAAGACGACTATATCAGGCCGAAACAAGAAGGAACTCAAAACCAAAGCGTTACAGGCTCAAATAGAGTTTGAAAAAGACGGGTCAACAGTATTTAAAGCTGTTCAAATCAATACCTATGCTGAACTGGTCGAAAGCTGGTGGAACAGTTACCGTCACACCGTAAAACCTAACACAATGGTAGTCTATAAAGGTATGCTGAAAAATTATCTTTTGCCAGCCTTTGGGTCTTACAAGCTGGACAAACTCACACCCCCAATTATTCAGAAAGTTGTCAACGATTGGGCGCAAGCATATAACAGCGGTTACGGCTACAAAAATTATAGCTTACTGCATTCAACCAATAAACGCATTTTACAGTATGGTGTAGTCCTTCAAGCCCTGCCCTCAAATCCTGCAAGGGATACCATCGTACCACGCAAAGCCAAAAAGACACTAACAAAAATCAAGTATCTAAACGATACGGATTTAAAAAAATTCCTCGATTACCTGGACGGTTTGGACAATACCTATAAAAATTTTTACGATACCGTCCTATATAAAACTCTACTCGCCACTGGTTTACGGATTGGGGAATGTCTAGCCCTCAAATGGTCAGATATTGACTTACAAGACGGGACTATCTCAGTAACAAAGACGCTAAACCTTTTAGGAACGCTAAACAGCCCCAAGAGTAAAAGCGCTATCCGAACGCTTGACCTTGACAAAAAAACTCTACTCATGCTTAGACTTTACAAAGCAAGACAAGCAGAAAACGGGCGGACTATTGGCATCAGCTACCAAAAAGTATTCCCTAATAGTTTTGACGAATACAAAAAAACTAACCGCCTGCAATACCGCTTAAAAGAGCACTTGAAAAAGGCTGACTGCCCAAGCCTAGGTTTTCACGCATTCCGCCATACCCACGCTAGTATCTTGTTAAACGCTGGACTAGGTTATAAAGATATTCAAACTAGGTTAGGTCATTCAAAAATCTCCATGACCATGGATATATATAGCCACCTATCTGAAACGAACCAAAAAAAGACCGCTTCAGTGTTTGAAATGGCTCTTGAAAAGTTAAAAAGTTCCTAAAAAGTTCTTAAAACAAAATATAGAGTATCAAAAAAAGCTGTCATATTGGCATATATTCATTTTTCTGCTATAATCGTATAAAATACTTACTTTAGGAGTTCTTATGAAAGTTGTTAAATTTGGAGGTAGCTCTCTTGCCTCTGCTGGTCAATTAGAAAAAGTTTTAAACATCGTCAAAAGCGATTCAGAGCGCCGTTTTGTAGTCGTTTCTGCGCCTGGTAAACGCAATGCTGAAGATACTAAGGTTACGGATGCCTTGATTAAATACTACCGCGACTATGTTGCTGGTAACGATATTAGCAAAAGTCAGAACTGGATTATAGACCGCTATGCTGCTATGGTTAGTGAATTGGGACTGAAACCAGCTGTTCTAGAAAAAATTTCTAAAAGCATTCGCGCCTTAGCCACTCTTCCTATTGATGAAAATGAATTTCTCTACGATACTTTCCTAGCAGCCGGTGAAAATAACAATGCTAAATTGATCGCTGCCTACTTTAACCAAAACGGTATCGATGCACGCTATGTTCATCCTAGAGAAGCTGGGATTGTGGTAACAAGTGAACCTGGCCACGCTCGCATCATTCCATCAAGTTATGACAAGATTGAAGAATTGACAAATGCAAATGAAGTACTTGTCATTCCTGGTTTCTTTGGAGTTACCAAGGAAAATCAAATCTGTACCTTCTCACGTGGAGGATCAGACATTACAGGTTCTATCATTGCTGCAGGGGTTAAAGCTGACCTCTATGAAAACTTTACGGACGTTGATGGTATCTTTGCAGCTCACCCAGGAATTATCCACCAACCACACTCGATTCCTGAGTTGACCTACCGTGAAATGCGTGAGTTGGCTTATGCAGGATTCTCAGTTCTTCATGACGAAGCTCTTCTTCCTGCCTACCGTGGAAAAATTCCTCTGGTTATCAAGAATACCAACAATCCTGACCATCCAGGTACTCGTATTGTTCTAAAACACAGTAGTGATGAATTTCCAGTTGTAGGAATTGCCGGTGATTCTGACTTTGTCAGCATCAATATGTCTAAATACCTCATGAACCGCGAGATTGGATTTGGTCGCAAGGTTCTGCAAATCCTTGAAGACCTCAACATCGGTTGGGAACATATGCCAACTGGTATCGACGATCTTTCAATCATCCTCCGTTCTCGTGAACTAACTCCTATCAAGGAAGAAGAAATCCTTCGTCAGTTGGTTCAAAAGGCTGAAGTAGACCATGCAGAAATCGAACACGACCTTTCAATCATTATGATTGTTGGAGAAAAGATGAAGAGCCATATCGGAGTAACTGCTACTGCAACACGCGCTCTATCTGAAAACAAGATCAACATCCAGATGATGTCTCAGGGTTCTAGTGAAGTATCTATCATGTTTGTTGTCCATAAGGACCAAGAGAAAGCAGCTATTAAAGCCCTCTACAATGCCTTTTTCGGTGAAAGCAAGGAAGACTAATCATGGCCCAATCACTTAATAAAACTGTTCTTCTAAATACCACAGGTACTTCCTACCTCTCTATAGCTGGGAAAGTTGGAAAATTCCTTGTTGGAGATCAGGCTTTGGAATTTTACCCAGATGTCAATGTTGAACAATTTATCCAGATTCCTTGGAGCCATATCAATCAGATTGGAGCCAATGTCACTGGTCGCAAAATCAGTCGCCACTTCGAAGTCTTTACAGACAGAGGAAAATTCCTCTTTGCTTCAAAAGACTCAGGTGCCATTCTCAAAATTGCACGCGAAAAACTAGGCAATGACAAGGTCGTCAAACTTCCTACCCTGATTCAGACAATTAGCCAAAAATTTAAAAATCTATTTGCAAAAAAGTAAAAACTTTAGTATAATCATAGCAACGGATAAGTAGGTTATCTTCTTCTTTCAGAAAGTCTGCGGATGCTGCGAGCAGATAGGAGGGATAGGTGAAATTCTACCGTTAGTAACAATTACATACATAATCAAGTGCACACCTGTGAAGTTGGATGGAACCGTGGCCCTGCCACTCCAACGCTTTGTCAGGTGTGCTTTTTTATAAAGGAGTTCTTATGTTAGATATCAAGCGTATTCGTACAGACTTTGATGCTGTCGCAGAAAAATTGGCTACACGTGGTGTAGATGCTGCTGTCTTAAACGAGATGAAAGAAATCGATGCTAAACGTCGTGATATTTTGGTCAAGGTTGAAACTCTCAAAGCAGAACGTAACACAGTTTCTGCTGAGATTGCCCAAGCTAAGCGCAACAAAGAAAATGCAGATGACAAGATTGCTGCCATGCAAACTCTATCTGCTGAGGTCAAAGCCTTGGATACTGAATTGGCAGACATCGATGCTAAATTGACAGAATTTACCACTACTCTTCCAAACATCCCTGCTGACAGTGTTCCTGTTGGGGCTGATGAAGATGACAATGTGGAGGTTCGCCGTTGGGGGACCCCACGCGAGTTTGACTTTGAGCCAAAAGCCCACTGGGATCTTGGTGAAGACCTTGGTATCCTTGATTGGGAACGCGGTGGTAAGGTAACAGGCGCTCGCTTCCTCTTCTATAAAGGCCTCGGTGCTCGTTTGGAACGTGCTATCTACAACTTTATGTTGGATGAACATGGAAAAGAAGGCTATACTGAAGTCATCACACCCTACATAGTCAACCATGATTCTATGTTTGGTACTGGTCAATATCCAAAATTCAAGGAAGATACTTTTGAATTGAGCGACAGCAATTACGTCCTCATTCCTACAGCTGAAGTTCCTCTGACAAACTATTACCGTGATGAAATCTTGGACGGCAAAGATCTTCCAATCTACTTCACTGCTATGAGTCCATCATTCCGTTCTGAGGCTGGTTCAGCTGGTCGTGATACTCGTGGCTTGATTCGTTTGCACCAATTCCACAAGGTTGAAATGGTTAAATTTGCCAAACCAGAAGAATCTTACGAAGAATTGGAAAAAATGACAGCCAACGCTGAAAATATCCTTCAAAAACTTAACCTTCCATACCGTGTCGTTGCTCTCTCTACTGGAGATATGGGCTTCTCAGCTGCCAAAACTTACGACTTGGAAGTATGGATTCCAGCGCAAAACAATTACCGTGAAATCTCAAGCTGTTCAAACACAGCAGATTTCCAAGCCCGTCGTGCCCAAATCCGTTACCGTGATGAAGCTGATGGCAAGGTGAAATTGCTCCATACCTTGAACGGTTCTGGACTTGCAGTTGGACGTACAGTGGCCGCTATTCTTGAAAACTACCAAAATGAAGATGGTTCTGTGACCATCCCAGAAGCACTTCGTCCATACATGGGTGGAGCTGAAGTTATCAAACCATAAAAAATAAGGTTTAGCTATTTCTAGCTAGACCTTTTTTCGTAACCAAATTAGATAAGCACCTAATACAAAGAGTAAAATAATTAAGCAAATAGCTGTTTCAGCCAGTACCAGATAATCCAGAAATGGAAGTTTCAAGAGTCCCTGAGCCATCTTGAGCGAGGTAGCTGTGATAATGGTTGGGAAGGTGAGGGCTGAGAAGGCTGGTTGAAAACCTTGTTTTAAAATATTAGGCAGGCGAGTCAAAACAAAGAAAAAGAAGGATTGGGAAGATAAAATCATAACGATTAAGATCCAAGTCGGCAGGCTGGCACCTCCAACTCGAACCAGGGAAGCCAAGAGCAGAGAGAAAGGAGCACAGTAGATCCCTTCTTGTCCAAGCAAGGCTAGTGGGAGTGGATGTTTCTTTAAATCGCTATAAATAAGCGGGTAGAAATAGAAGGTCAAGAGAAAACCAAAACTCAAGGTCGCATAGGCAATTTCGATGATGCCTACAAGAGGATAAGTCAAGGCTGCCACTGCTATCCCCACATAGAGAACCGTCCAGCTTGGAGTAGCATGAACCCTCCGACCAGGACAGGCAAATTTGATGGTAAAACCAGCAATCAAGGCCAAATCCAAGAGAAATGAAAACCACCAGAGTCCTTGCGCTACCAAAGGAAGATGAGGGAAGACACGAAAAACATAGGTCGATAAAATCATCCCAGCCATAGGAAAGGTCGCCATTCCTGACAAAAGAGGGGGCTTGGTCAATTCTTGCTTGGTCTCTTTCCAATTAAAGAGATGCAGAAGCAGAAAGTAAATCCACAAACTCAAACCTGTCAGACTCAACAGATGGGACAGAACCGGCAACGTATCTAAAACGAGATTTCCAGCTCCTGCCAAACCTAGCAAACAACCAGAAAATACCAAGGGGAGTTTTTTCATTCTAACCTCCAATAATCATGTTAGTTTCAGTATAGCATAAAAGCGCTTAAATGAGGGGATAAAAAATGAAGTCCGATTATTTCAGACTTCATTTTACTCAGATAAGGATTAAGCATAAGGTTGCAATTCTGGGTTAATTGGGGTATTAGCTAGATTGTTGGCATAGTTACAGAGGCTTGCTAGGCTGACACCAAGAACCACATCCAAAGCATTTTGTTGGGTGTAGCCAGCTTCTAAAAACTCAGCCAAGGCTTCATCTCCTACACGACCCTTGGTATTGATAACTGCCAAGGTAAATTTAGCTAGGGTGTCCAATTTAGGATCTGTTTCAATTGGAGTACGATTGCGAAGGGCTTGCAGAAGGTCATCATTCATCTGGATTTGTTTAATTGAAAAGGCTGTGTGACCTGCGACGCAGAAGGCACAACCATTGGTCACAGCTGCCGTGATTTGCACTACTTCGCGCTCAACAGGTGTCAGGCTGTTGCGACGGTTGATAGCTCCGACAGTACGGTAAGCCTCTAAAGCAGTAGGTGCATTAGCCAAGAGTCCGATTAGATTTGGAATAAAGCCATTGTTGTCTTTTTCTACTGTTTCAAGAACTTCTTTCACTTCTGCTGGTGCTGATTCGACTGTATGGATTGTAAATGTTGTCATCATAAAACCTCTTTTCATGTTGTTGAAACCTAGTCTATCACAGATTCTATACCGTGTATAATATATATTTTAAATTGCATCGATAGAAATTTTTTATGAAAGCAAAAAATCACACGCAATGTGTGATTCCATTATTTGTCAAAATACTTTTTAGTCTCAGCAATAACAACTGGTGATAAAACTAAGAGGGCAATCAAGTTTGGCAGAGCCATCAAAGCGTTGACGATATCTGCGATAATCCAAACCATATCCAACTCGATAAATCCTCCCAGCAAGACCATGAGCACAAAAACCACACGGTAGAGCCAGATAAAACGAACACCAAAGAGGAACTCGAAACAGCGTTCTCCATAGTAGTTCCAACCTAGAATCGTTGTAAAGGCAAAGAGTACAAGGAAAATGGTCAAGAGGGCAGGCCCAAAGTGTGAAAAGACTGTTGAAAAGGCTGACTGAGTCAAAGCAACTCCATTCAAGTCACTATTCCATACTCCAGTTACCAAGATGGTCAAACCAGTTAGAGTACAAATGATGAGGGTATCAATAAAGGTTCCTGTCATGGAAATCAAACCTTGCTCTACTGGTTCATTTGTCTTAGCTGCAGCAGCTGCAATGGGAGCAGAACCTAGACCAGATTCGTTTGAAAAGACACCACGCGCCACACCATTTTGGATAGCCATCCGAATGCTAGCACCAGCAAATCCACCTACCGCAGCAACAGGACTAAAGGCTGATGTCAAGATTAAAGCGATTGTAGCAGGGAGTTTGCCAATATTGAAGAAAATAACTGTAAGTGTTCCCAAAATATAGATGATAGCCATAAAAGGAACAACAGCTGTCGAAACCTTTGAAATAGACTTGAGTCCGCCAAAAACAGCAATCGCTACTAAGACAGACAAAACGAGAGCTGTGATAGCTGGCGAAATAGTCGTCGTATTTTGGATAGATTCTGTAATCGAGTTGACTTGGGTGAAGGTTCCGATTCCCAATAAAGCTACTAGCACACCTGCGATAGCAAAAAAGATGGCAAGCGGTCTCCACTTTTCTCCCATACCCAAAAGTATATAGTGCATGGGGCCTCCTGCAACAGCACCGTTATCGTCTTTAGTCCTGTATTTAATAGCTAATAAACCTTCCGCATACTTGGTAGCCATGCCAAAGAAAGCCGCCATCCACATCCAAAAGAGGGCTCCTGGGCCACCGACCTTGATAGCTGTCGCCACCCCGATAATATTTCCCGTACCAACTGTCGCTGCCAGAGCTGTACATAGTGCCGCAAAACTGGATACATCCCCATGCCCCTTGTCCTTGATAAAAATAAGCTGGAAGGCCTTAGAGAGACGTAAAACCTGCAAAAGTCCTAAACGGGCAGTTAGGTAAATCCCTGTTCCGACCAATAAAATCAAGAGGGGTGGGCCCCAAGCAAAAGCATCAATTGATTTAAGCAATTCTAACATTTCCTTCTCCTATCTTTTCAACCCCAAAAGAAAGAGCACATGCAAGATACATGTACTCTGGAATGCTTAGATAAATGCTAAAAAGCGGTCTATCCTAGCTCTGTCCTTTTACCTGAGAGTTTGAGCAGTTACCTGCCTTGCCCCTTCGGTGCCTTTACGGTCTCTCCAGAGTTCCGTCCATTTACAGTCATGGAAAATCAAACGATTCCCCACTTCTATTAAACTTCATTCGGTGTTGGTATTTAATTGATTCTTATTTTACAAAAAATGTTGGTTTTTGTCAATGTGTTTATTAGTAAAAATTAGTTCAACAGGTTTTACTTTATAATTTACCTCACTATCTCGAAAATAGAGCTATAATTTCAATAGAAATCCTGACTTTTTGATAAATTTTAAAATGCTATCTAAACTCATTTACCACTCAGTTCTACTCCTAAAAATTTTCGAATTGCTTCTACCATTTTCTCTGGTTCAGTTGACGAAAAAATACGACTTCTTCCACTCGAGTCATGACTTGTATTATCAAACGCAAAAATTGGTTTATTTTTATCACTAATTTCTTCTACAATAGTTCCTACAACTCCTCCATGATTGATATCTAGGTAGAAATCCATCTTATCCAAGGTTTCATTCTTGTTAAAAGGACTAAAGTTTGGATAAATTGAAAGATTCAAAAATCGTTGCATATCAACTACACTATCAGCAAAATTTGTTGGTGCTAATATTGTAAAATGAACTTCCGGTAATTCAGATAGTAGGTATTCTATTGATTCTAGGCTAGCACTATTTGTAAAAATACAAGTATGATATAAGGGAGCCTTTACCAGTTCTGTAAATGAACGTCTGATGATATCAGTTTCTAATAACACATCATTCCAGTTCAAACCATAATAAAACCACCATAACTTACGAAAACGTTTCAAAGTTAAATGAATCCAGGGTTTAAACTCTGAGGTATAGTGGATAATCTTTGGCTCATAATTTCCATAATACGAAGACTGGTACCATTTACTGTTGCCTGTTAAGTGTAAAAATTGATCCAATCCAACCATGAAATTATACTCTTTGTCCAAATGTAGCCACTGGTCACCGAAATACATATTGAGAACACCTTGGTCCCCATATACATGTTCATGGTATTGAGCAGTCAACTCTAGTAGACTTTGTGTTGAATTTTTTCTCGCCATTTCTTTGCATCAATCAACAACATACCTGCATTAAAGGTTGTTAACCAACCATCTTGATCAAAATCTTGAACAGCTGCAATGTCATAGCCTTGTAAGTCTAAGGAGAACAATTCATCCAATCTTGCATTTACGATCATATCTGAGTCTAAGTAGAGAACTCTGTCTTCTTGTACTTCATCTGCTATGAAATATCTAAAGAAAGTAGCATAGGAAAGGATTGCATTTGGCAAGTGAAAATCGCGAAGATTATGAGCTGTTTTTTTGACATTAACAATCTCAGAACCAATAACCTTCAGACGATTTCTCATCAACAAAAACCATTCACTAGGCAAATCGTCATTAAATACATAAAATTTCACTTCATGATTATGAACCGATACTGACTTTATCACAGTTTCTACCTTATCCATATAACGAATATCAGCTCCAAGAGCAATCACTTTTTGATACAATTTCATTCCTTCTCCCCACTATCAACTTTTTCTAGTTGGTGACGAATGGCCATCACCATATTCTCTTTGTCCTCTATACTAAACACTTGAATTCCTTCATCAGTTCGATGAGCTACTGTGTCAAATGCAAATATCGGTTTTCCTATTGCCAAAGCGCGCCCAATAATATCATCAACCTCATTCCAGTGGTTTATATCCAGATAGACATCAGCCAACTCTAAAATGCGATCTGAAATCTCTCTCGATTGGCAATATTCATATAGTTGAAAATTACTAAATCTGGAAAAACTTCTTAAAAAATCTGAAACATTTGTTGGCGCCGCAACATGAAAATCAACTTCAGGTAAACTAGCCAGCAAATACTCCAAGCCTTCCAGCTGATCCGAGTAAGTATAAACAAAGGCATGGAACTTAGCAATATTCTTAGGTTTAATCGTTAATGTTTCACTATGAGTGACAATTGAATTACTAGGAATATCCTGATGGATGAGACAGTTAGCACCTATGATGACATTGTCACCTATAGTAACTCCTCTAAGAATAACGGTATTGGCACCAATCCAACAATCCCGCCCAATACGAACAGGAGCGCCGCTCATTGCAGTTTTAAACACATGATAGTTATTAAATTGATGGTTCGAATCAAAAATTCGAACTCCATCTCCAAACATTGTATCATGACCAATGGTGATTTCCTCAGTACAGCGGATTGAACAATGATCATTAAAAAAGACCCTATTTCCTACTTTCAAGTTCGCACCACTTGAAACTTCAATACTTGCAAACGAACGAATTGTAATATCTGCTCCCAAATCAAGATGAGCATCTGGAGACACTTCAACATGATGATAATCTCCAACTAACTGTACTATATTTTTCAAATTCATCCTATATTTCTCGATTCTTTTATACACTAAAATTTGTAAAAATGATACTTCTAGCCTTTAAATGTCACAATAGTCGCACCACTGCCTCCAGCATTTTGTGGGGCATAGCCGAAACTCTTGACATGCTTGTTTCTTTGTAGGTATTTGGTGACACCTTCACGGATGACTCCTGTTCCGATACCATGGATAATATCAACTTGAGCCATATTATTAAGCAAGGCTTGGTCGATAAAGGTATCTAGCTCATTCATGGCTTCTTCATAACGCTTCCCTCGAAGGTCCAGTCTTGCTTGCGGTCCTCTGCCAGAAGTCCGTTTCACGACATTGACCTGTTTCTTCTTGACTGGTTTTTCTTGCTGAGCTTGAACGAGGTCAAATTCTTTTTCTTCCAAGGTCATCTTGATTAAACCGACTTGGGCTTCCCAACGTCCATCCTTGAGTTGACTGGTCAAGGTCCCACGCTGTCCATAGCTGAGAACTACGATATCATCTCCCACCTTTGGAGCTCGTTTTTTCTTGGCCTTTTGAAGGACCTTGTTTTTAGATAGATCTACTTTTTCAGGAGCCAATTTTTTCAGCTTGGCCTTGGCTTCAATGATTTCGTGGGGTTTGAGTTGAGATTTACTATGGAGATTTTTAAGAATCTGGTCACTTTCACTTAGAGCCCTGTCCACAATCTCAGCAGCCTGTTCACGCGCCTTATTAAGTTCGGTTTCCTTTTCACGATTGAGCTCGTTGTAAAGTTTTTTAAGAGCACGGTTCATCTTGAGGTTTTCTTGCTCCACCTCACGGATATTGTCCAAGCGTTTACGGCTTTCCAGCGTCTGCTCTTCCAGTTGCTCAATAATCCGATTGACATCATTGTCCTGATCGACCTGCTGACTGGCATCCCCTACGATGACTTCAGAAAGGCCTAAACGTTTGGCAATTTCAAAGGCATTGCTTCGACCAGGAACACCCTGCATAAAGCGATAGGTCGGGCGAAGAGTTGCAGTATCAAACTCCATGCTGGCATTTTGCACAAAGGCTGTCTCAATACCGTAGGCCTTGAGTTCGGGATAGTGGGTGGTCGCCATGGTCTTGACTTGACGTAGGCGAAGGTCCTCCAGAATAGCCATGGCAAGGGCTGCTCCTTCTTGAGGGTCTGTACCAGCCCCCAACTCATCCAAGAGTAAGAGGGAATGTTGATTGACCTTTCCAAGAATATCCACAATATTGGTCATGTGGCTAGAGAAGGTAGATAAGCTCTGCTCAATAGACTGCTCATCGCCAATATCAGCAAAGATTTCTTCAAAAATACCAACACGACTTCCCTTATCTGCTAAAATCGGCAAACCTGACTGAGCCATAACCTGCGTCAAGCCCAGAGTTTTAAGCATGATGGTCTTACCACCAGTATTGGGACCTGTAATGACAATAGCTGTTAAATCTTGGCCAAAATGGACATCATTTGCGACGGCATTTTTGACCAAAGGATGGCAGACATGGAGCAGTTGAATCTCCTGATTTTCTGACAGCTTAGGTACGACTGCTTGCCTTTCTTGGATAAAGCGGACCTTGGCACGAATCAAGTCCAGATGGCCGATAATCCAAGCGTCATTAGCAATCTCAGCCGCATGAGGGCGAACACGCTCCGAAATTTCTTGGAGAATGCGAAGCATTTCATAACGCTCATCTGCTCGCAAACTAGCTATTTCTTCGCTCAGTTTGACCACCTCACGAGGTTCGATGTAGACGGTATTTCCACTAGCAGAAATATCATGAACGACACCTGCAATCTTATTGCGGTAGGTGTTTTTGACTGGTAAAACCTGACGGCCATTTCTGCTAGCAATGATTCCTTCTGTCAACATCTGTGCTTTTTGCTTGAGCAAGTCTTGCAAGACATCGCGTACCTGACTCTCGCTATCATGGATTTTTCGACGGATGCGCGCCAATTCTTCACTGGCAAAATTTTCAATGAAACCTGCATCATTAAAGGCTTGGAGATTTCCTTGTAATTGCGGAAAATCATGTAATTTCTCAAACCAAAGGGCTAATTCTGTCAAGCTGACATTTTCCAGATTAGCATAAAAACTTTGCAGCTCTCGGCTAGACAGAAGCACGCGCTTCAAGAGTAGGAACTCCTCGATATTGAGATCCGCCCCCATCTCCAACCGCTTGCAGACTCCTGCAATTTCCTTGGTTGCGAGAATGGTAAAATGCGGTTGCTCGACGAAAAGAGCCTGCATTTCCTTCATCTCAGCAAAAGCCTGTTTGATTTTATCTGCTTTAGCAGTCGGAACCAACTGTCTCAATTGCTCCAAGCCCTGCTCGGTCAACAAATGGGGTTCAAACAAAGCCTTGACCTTATTGAACTCCAATGTTTCTAATATTTTCTTGTTCATCGTTATTTCCTTGTCTTTGAATGTCTATACTCTTCGAAAATCTCTTCAAACCACGTCAGCGTCGCCTTACCGTATATATCATAGGTATAGGTAACTGACTTCGTCAGTCTTATCCACAACCTCAAAACAGTATTTTGAGCTGACTTCGTCAGTTCTATCTACAACCTCAAAGCAGTGCTTTGAGCAACCTGCGGCTAGCTTCCTAGTTTGCTCTTTGATTTTCATTGAGTATTAGGTGTGGTAGCTTTTTACATTCTGATAGATTCGAGTCAAATCTGTAAACAAAGGGCTAGGAAAATTCCTGCCCTTTTTATCCGATTAAATTTGTCACCCAGATTTGTTTGAGCCAACTAGTTGTTACTGGTATGCTCTGGATGATGTGTTTTGCGACGATACTCTTTTCAAGAGGATTTTGTATAGCTGCCATGGGGATGGTCGCCAAGATTGTCAAGGCCATCTGCAAGACAAACAAGGTCACCAACATGGACAAGATACCTGCTGAAACTTGGAACAACTTGCCACCCAGTTTTTTACTAGGAAGTAAGTGCAAAAGGAGACCAAGCAAACGACCGATGCTATAGACAATCCCAAACACAAGTAAGTAGCCGATTCCTGCGTAAAAGACCTTATCTAACTGAAAGAGTTGATCCGATGGGAAAAAGAAAGTCCCCTGACCTTCCTGCGGATTTGCATAAGGGAGTAATAAATGGAATTGTTCTCCCAGCCCCTTGTAAAACTGGCCAGCCATAAAAGCCGATGCCATGGCTGAAATCAGGTAATAAACCTGTAAGAGCAGGCCTCTCCGATAGCCGATATAAAATCCCCAAGCCAAGACCAATAGAAGAAGGATTGAAATCATAAGGGATCCTCAATCTTGCTCTGTTCTTGCTTGCAAGTCACAAGCTTGTGACGGAGTTCTTCTAATTCTTGCTCCTTATCGTCAAATTCAATCTCACGGCTGAGCTGAGTTGATAAACAGTTGACTGCCAACAAAAGAGCGATGGTTTCATCATCTGCACTTGGCATTTGTTCTTTAATTGCTTGGTATTTTTCTGTCGCAACCTTGGCGATTTCCTCCATAAAAAGGTTATCATGCTCGGTTGTCAAGGTTAATGATTTTTTCCCGAATGTAAATTTGAATCGATTTAGATTTGCCATAAAATTCACCTCACGATATTATACCAAAATTCGCTAATTTTGTCAGTTTTTACAAATTTGCCTGCTTTTATGGTACAATAGAAACTATGGCAAGTATAACACTCACATCAAGCGAAAAGGAGATTCAGGCTTTTCTTGAACACTACCAAACCAGTCTGGCTCCCAGCAAGAATCCCTATATCCGCTACTTTTTAAGACTACCTCAAGCAACAGTTTCTATCTATACTTCTGGAAAGGTCTTGCTTCAGGGTGAAAAAGCTGAGGAATATGCTCGTTTCTTTGGCTATCAAGTTGTAGAGGAAAACAGGGGACAAAATTTCCCTTTGATTGGAACAGATGAGGTGGGAAATGGTTCCTACTTTGGTGGACTTGCAGTTGTGGCTTCCTTTGTCACACCTGACCAGCATGCCTTCTTGCGAAAACTCGGTGTGGGGGATTCTAAAACTCTGACCGACCAAAAGATTCGTCAGATTGCCCCTATCCTCAAAGAAAAAATCCAGCACCAGGCACTGCTTCTCTCACCAAGCAAGTACAACGAGGTCATCGGAGACCGCTACAACGCTGTTTCGGTTAAAGTTGCCCTCCATAATCAGGCTATCTATCTCCTCCTTCAAAAAGGTGCTCAGCCTGAGAAAATTGTGATTGATGCCTTTACCAGTGCTAAAAATTATGACAAGTACTTGGCACAAGAGGCCAACCGTTTCAGCAATCCTATCAGCTTAGAAGAAAAGGCTGAGGGCAAATACTTGGCTGTCGCAGTTTCTTCTGTCATCGCGCGTGATCTCTTTCTAGAAAATCTTGAAAATCTGGGACGAGAACTGGGTTATCAACTCCCAAGTGGGGCTGGAACGGCTTCTGATAAAGTAGCTAGCCAGATTTTGCAAGCCTATGGCATGCAAGGACTTAACTTCTGCGCCAAACTGCACTTTAAAAATACTGAAAAAGCGAAAAAACGCTTAGAAAGGTAAGTTATGAATTCATTTAAACATTTCCTAAAAGAGTGGGGATTGTTCCTCCTAATTCTGTCATTACTAGCTTTAAGTCGTATCTTTTTTTGGAGCAACGTCCGCGTAGAAGGACATTCCATGGATCCTACCCTAGCGGATGGCGAAATTCTCTTTGTCGTTAAGCACCTCCCTATTGACCGTTTTGATATCGTGGTTGCCCACGAGGAAGATGGCAATAAGGATATCGTCAAGCGTGTCATCGGAATGCCTGGCGACACCATCCGTTACGAAAACGATAAACTTTACATCAATGATAAAGAGACGGACGAACCTTACCTAGCTGACTACATCAAACGTTTCAAGGATGACAAACTCCAAAGCACTTACTCAGGCAAGGGATTTGAAGGAAATAAAGGAACTTTCTTTAGAAGTATTGCTGAAAAAGCCCAAGCCTTCACAGTTGATGTCAACTACAATACCAACTTCAGCTTTACTGTCCCAGAAGGAGAGTACCTTCTCCTCGGAGATGACCGCTTGGTTTCTAGCGACAGCCGTCACGTAGGTACTTTTAAAGCAAAAGATATCACAGGGGAAGCTAAATTCCGCTTCTGGCCAATCACCCGTATCGGAACATTTTAAGAAACCTAAGAGGCCGAGAATCAGCAATCTCAGCCTCTTCTTCTATCGTGAGAAGATGATTATTCTCTACCCAGTCTAACTAGGATAGAAACAAAGTTATACTCAATGAAAATCAAAGAGCAAACTAGGAAGCTAGCCGCAGGTTGCTCAAAGCACTGCTTTGAGGTTGTAGATAGAACTGACGAAGTCAGTAACATATATACGGCAAGGCGAAGCTGACGTGGTTTGAAGAGATTTTCGAAGAGTATTAACTCTCACCTATTTATGCAAAGGAATCTTATGGAAGTTTATTTTTCAGGAACCATTGAACGGATTATTTTTGAAAATCCCAGCAACTTTTATCGCATCCTCCTCCTAGAAATCGAAGATACAGACGCAGAGGATTTTGATGATTTTGAAATCATTGTTACTGGCACCATGGCTGATGTGATTGAGGGAGAAGACTATACTTTTTGGGGACAAATTGTCCAGCACTCCAAGTATGGGGAACAACTGCAAATCAGTCGTTATGAACGCGCCAAACCAACTAGCAAGGGCTTGGTCAAGTACTTTTCAAGTAGCCATTTCAAGGGAATTGGTCTCAAGACAGCTCAGAAAATAGTGGACACCTATGGCGAAAATACCATTGACGAAATTTTGCAACACCCAGAAAAGTTAGAAGGCATCGCAGGACTCTCTGCCAAAAATCGCGAGGCTTTCGTCTCTACTCTCCGCCTCAACTACGGAACCGAGATGGTTTTGGCCAAACTAGCCAACTACGGCATTCCCAATAAATTAGCCTTTCAGATTCAAGACTTTTACAAGGAAGAAACTCTTGATGTGGTTGAAAATTATCCCTACCAACTGGTTGAGGATATCAAGGGTTTGGGCTTTACCATTGCTGACCAATTAGCGGAAGAACTAGGCATCGAAAGTCAGGCTCCTGAACGTTTCCGCGCCGGTCTAGTTCACAGTCTTTTTCAGGCCTGTATGGAAACAGGGGACACCTATGTTGAAGCACGGGATTTGCTGGAACAAACCCTTACTCTCCTTGAGTCTTCTCGTCCCGTGGAACTGGATCCCAGCCAAGTTGCCCAAGAGCTCTCCTACCTGATTGAAGAAGACAAGGTTCAGCAGATTGATACCAAGATTTTTGACAACAGCCTCTTCTTCGCTGAGGAAGGCATCCGCAGTCACTTGGTTCGTATCCTTGAAAAAGGAAAACAGAAGAGTCATGATTTAGAAACCATTCAAAAACATATCGCTACTGTCGAAGAAGATCTGGAGATTGAGTATGATAACATTCAAAAACAGGCTATATATGATGCTATCCAGAACAAGGTCTTTATCCTGACAGGTGGACCTGGTACTGGTAAGACAACTGTTATCAATGGTATCATCGCTGTTTATGCCCTTTTGGAAGGACTTGACCTCAGGAAAAAAAGCAACCTGCCGATTCTTCTTGCTGCTCCAACTGGCCGAGCCGCTAGGCGCATGAATGAATTGACTGCCTTGCCTAGCGCGACCATACACCGCCATTTGGGAATGACAGGGGACGATGATACCAGTCATCTGGAAGATTATCTGGATGCCGACTTTATTATCGTGGATGAATTTTCTATGGTGGATACTTGGCTGGCCAACCAACTCTTCTCCAACATCTCTTCTAACAGTAAAATCCTCATCGTGGGAGATAGCGACCAGTTGCCTTCTGTCAGTCCTGGACAGGTTCTAGCGGATCTGCTTCATATTCCCTTGATTCCTCAGACTCGCTTGGAAAAAATTTATCGGCAAAGCGAAGAATCAACCATCGTTACCCTAGCTAGTCAGATTCGACAGGGCATCTTGCCAGCTGATTTCACCCAGAAAAAAGCTGACCGTTCCTACTTTGAAATTGCTAGTGGCCATATTCCTGCTACTATTGAGAAAATCTTAGGCGCTGCCCTCAGAAGTGGTATTCCTGCCCGTGATATTCAGGTTCTGGCCCCCATGTACCGAGGGACGGCAGGGATTGATGCCATCAACCAACTCATGCAAGACCTGCTCAATCCACCACAAAAAGACCAACTCAGTTTTGAGGCTCCCCAGTGTCACTATCGCAAGGGCGACAAGGTCATTCACTTGGTCAACGATGCTGAAATCAATGTCTTTAATGGGGATTTAGGAGCTATCACAGACCTGATTCCTGGTAAATACACAGAGTCGAAGCAAGATGAGATTGTCATTGATTTCGATGGCAACGAGGTCTCCTACCCACGTAACGAATGGTACAAGATTCGCCTGGCCTATGCCATGAGTATCCATAAGTCTCAGGGAAGTGAGTTTCCTGTTGTTATCCTACCTATCACCAGTGCTAGCAGGCGTATGCTGGAGCGCAATCTCATCTATACAGCCATTACACGCGCCAAAAGCAAGCTTATCTTACTCGGCGAATTACAGGCCTTTGACTATGCTACCCAACACATCGGAACTGCCCGAAAAACCTATCTGATTGAACGCTTCAGTGATTTGTTGGAGAATGTTGAAGAAAAGCAACCAGCTGTCTCTGAAACAGCCACATCAAGCGCCTCTGAACAATCCTACATCCTGACCGAAGAAAACTGGGACAGCATCCCCGCCATGATTGGGATTACAGAAGCAGATCTCAAAGAGATTTTTGGAAAATAGTGCACAAGAAAACCCACCTAATCAGGTGGGTTTTTATCTTATTAAGATTATTTAACTGTTGCTGTGCTTGTAATCAATTCAACAGCTTTTTTGATTGTGATGTCGTGTTTCAACATATCAGCTGAAAGCAAGCTTTGTACTTGTGCCACTTCCATGTTGTAATCTGCAGACAATTGCTCGATTTCTTTTTGGATTTCTTCTTCTGATGCATCAAATCCTTCAGCTTTGGCAACTGCTTCGATAACAAGGTTAGTCTTAGTACGTGACTCAGCTTCTCCCTCGTATTGTTTGTGAAGGTCTTCTTGAGTAGTTCCAGTGATTTGGAAGTACATGTCAGGGTTGATACCTTGGCGTTGCAAGTTTCCAAGGAATTCGTTTACTGAGCGGTGAACTTCTTCGTGAATCATTTCTTCTGGAAGTTCTACGATTTCAGCGTTTTCTACAGCTTTATCAATTGCTGCACCTTCAACTGCATCTTTGTAAGCTTCTTCTTTAGCTTCAGCTAACTCTTTGCGGTATTTTTCTTTCAATTCAGCAAGTGTTTCAACTTCTTCGTCGATGTCTTTTGCAAGCTCATCGTCAAGAGCTGGAACTTCTTTTGCTTTTACTTCGTGGATAGTTGTTACGAATTTAGCTTCTTTACCTGCAAGATCTTCTGCTTGGTAGTCTTCTGGGAATGTTACAACTACATCAACAGTTTCACCAGCTGAGTGACCTACCAATTGGTCTTCAAAACCAGGGATAAATTGACCTGAACCAAGTCCAAGTGAGAAGTTTTCACCTTTTCCGCCATCAAATTCAACACCGTCTATAGAACCAACGAAGTCGATGACAACAGTGTCGCCGTTTTCAGCAACAGCTTCTTTGATAACCAATTCAGCCAAGTTGTTGCGTTCGCGTTCGATACGCTCTTCAACGTCAGCATCAGTTACTTCTTTTTCTAGATCAACTGATACTTCAAGGTTTTTGTAGTCACCCAATTTTACTTCAGGTTTTGTAACGACTTCAGCAGTGATAACCCAGTCTTGACCTTTTTCCATTGAAGTTACGTCAATTTTTGGTTGAGCAACGACTTCAAGACCAGCTTCTTTTACAGCTGCTTCATAAGCGTTTGGCAAAAGAGCGTTCATAACGTCTTGGTAAAGTGACTCTTCACCAAATTTTTTGTCGAAGATAGGACGTGGAAGGTGACCTTTACGGAAACCTGGAACATTAAGAGATTTCTTCACTGAGTTGAAGACACGGTCCAATTCTGGTTTGATTTGGTCTTGAGAGATAGTGAAAGTCAAGACACCACGGTTTGTTTCTTTGTTTTCAAATGATACAGACATTCTGTCATTTCTCCTTAAAATTTTTTAAATACAGTCTATTATAACATAAATGAGCGACTTTTTTCAAGTAATGACTGCGCTTTTCAATCATGCTAGAGGTACTTGCTTGCTTCTTTGATACTAAGGTCAGCCATTCTTTCCTTGTTTTTCTCAATGAAGCCTGCTACCCAAACTGGATTCGTTTTGGAGTAGTCTCTCAGAGCCCAGCCAATGGCTTTATTGATAAAGAATTCTGTTTGATTCAAATTATGAAGCAGAATCTTTTCCAGTAATTGAACATTGGCCTTCTCTTTTCTTAACAACTGGTGGTCAATAGCGACACGTCTCAGCCAGATATTATCTGATAGTCTCCATTTTAAGACTATTTCTTCTAGTTCAGGGTGGTCATACACCAAACTCCCTACTACTCAATCTAGGATATCTACGGTATCCCACCAGGATTTTGTGATGACTAACCGCTCAAGCTTAGGTAAATCGTTCTCCGTTAGATAAGACTGTATTGCTTTCAAATAATTGGCCGCCACATATTGGTATTCTCTAGGCTCCTTTCTCCAGCAAGTATCTACAAAATTCCAGTCGATAATCTTTGTTTTTTTTCGCTTTTGGAAAGTATTTTTTATAGAGTGCATTTCTTTCAGGAGCCGCAATACCTAGGAAGAAAAATTGATGGCGCATATAAGCTTCCATGGGTCCTGCCTTTTTTGAATCTTTTGCTGCTTCTAGCTCAATAAGTAAATCTGTTATACTTATCTAAAACTCCTCATGCCCTACCAAATGGTGCTGAAAGGCATAGACTGCTACCTGGGTACGATCGCTGACTTCAAGTTTGGCAAGAATGTTAGACACATGGGTCTTGACCGTCTTGAGAGAGATAAAAAGTTCATCTGCGATGCGCTGATTTTCATAACCCTTGGCGATGAGTTGAAGTACATCTCGCTCACGCGCAGTCAGGTCCTCATGTAGTTCTATGTGATTGCGATGATATTCGACCTTCTTGCTGACCTCTTGTTCAATAGCCAGCTCGCCAGCAGCCACCTTACGGACGGCATGGAGTAGTTCGTCTGCACTAGAAGTCTTGAGCATATAGCCACGAGCACCTGCATCTAAGACAGGCATGATTTTTTCATTGTCCAAGTACGAGCTCACAATTAAAATCTTGGCTTCAGGCCATTCTTTGAGCATGGCTAAGGTCGCATCAATCCCATTCATCTCAGGCATGACAATATCCATGACAATGACATCTGGACGCAATTCCAATGCCAACTCAATCCCTTGAGATCCGTTGGACGCCTCACCCACAACTTCTACATCGTCTTGGAGGTCAAAGTAGCTTTTCAAGCCCAATCGGACCATTTCGTGGTCATCTACTAGTAAAATTTTCATCTTTACTCCTTTATCATTCCTTATCGAGCAGGGGGATACGGATATCAACTGCCAACCCTTGCTTGGGAGCTGTCAATAACTGAACCGTCCCTGCCATATCTTCAACCCGCTCCTTGATATTGCGTAGTCCATAACTCAAGTCATATAAACTCCCCAACTGGAAACCAATTCCATTGTCCACCACCTTCAGTTGCAATTCAAAATCCGTCTGATAGAGATAGACATCCAGACAAGATGCCTGGGCATGGCGGAGGGTATTGCTGATCAATTCTTGCAGGATACGGAAGATATGCTCCTCGATTTTCTTAGGCAATTTCGTCACATTTTGCTTGAAACCAACCTTGAGATCACTCTTGTCCTCAAGCTCTTTTAAGAGGATTTGGATTCCTTCAACCAGACTCTTCTGCTCCAGTTCAACTGGTCGCAAATGCAGGAGCAAGACTCGCAAATCCTTCTGGGCAGTTTCTAAAATAGCTGTGACACTCTGCAACTGGGTCTGCATCTTTTCTCTATCTAATTTCAAAGTCTGCTGACTGACACCTGACAAAATCATGTGAGCCGCAAACAACTCCTGACTGACTGTATCGTGCAAATCCCTAGCAATCCGCTTCCGTTCCTTCTCTATAATCTCCTCTTCCTGAGCAAGACTGTGATTTTCAGCTTTTTGAAGAGCTTCTGTCAAGAGGTTAAGTTTACCTGACAAGGACTTGAAACTGGCATCCAAATCTGGATCTGCAACCTGAACCACTTCTTGCCCTGCCAATAAACGCTTGAGATTGGCCTGCATTTTTCTTAGTGAAAGCTCTTCGACACCTCTCCAAAACAGGGCCAAGAGACAGGTCATGGACATGCTGAAGACCAACAACAAAAAGATAAATTTTTCTGTTTTTTCGACATCATGCAGGAAAATAGACCAGTCAAAGTCAAGGATTTCCAACAAGCTGTGGGAGAAAAATAAGACAAAGAGGACAGAGGTGATGGCAATAATTACATAGGCTTGTTTTTTCATCCTCTGACCACCTCCACATCTCCAATCATAGTGGTCAAGAAAATCTTGACACTCTTGTTACTCTTAAGATAGTCTCTTGTTTCTTGATGATAGTGTTCATTGCGGAGGGCTCGCTTGGGCTGGTTGAAAAAAGTCAAATCACCATAGAGACAGTTAACGCTAAGACTGACTTCCACATCTACAGGTACAATGATTTTGGTCGTTCCTACCATCTTTCTGAGAATAATGACATTGTCATGATTGGTTAGGATGACCCTCTCCAGATGAATAGTGTCCTTACCCATGAGACGAAAGAGATTGATATCATCAAACTGGCAAGTCTGGTAGCTTGAAAAATGATGGAGATTTCCAAACCAACGATTTTTCTCCTTCTTAACCGTTACCACCTCTTCAAAAACCAAATTGGTCTGCTCTTTTTCCTGGTTCATCATCGGATAAAGAAGAAAGAGGCTATAGATGACCGCAACAAAAATAGCTAGAATCACAAAAGGATTGAGCATGACAATGAAAAAGAAGAGAATGGTTGCAACCACTAAAAGAAGATTATTGCCCTCTTTACCAGTGTAATAACGAATCAAAAGCAAAAAGAGGAATAGAATCAGCAGAAAACGCGAAAAATGCTCTGATACCATCAAAATCAGAGCTCCTGTCAAAAGACAGACTTCGATAAATAAAAAGATTTTAAATTTTCTCATAGGTTGATCCTCTCCCTTCTATTTTATCACAATTCAAAAAAGTCACCTCGGTCTGAAGATGGAAAAAAGGCGGTGGTTACGCCTTTTTCATCTGATCATTTGCTTCTTTTAATTTTCCATAAAGAAGATAGTCTACGTTTTGCAAATCTGCTATGGTGGCACAATTAAGAGCACACATAATCAAACGCAAATCGTTTTTCCAGCCTTGGATAATGGAAATCACCTCTTCAACTGAATAGGTTTCAACCAATTCCAGAACTGTACGAGACAGTCCTACAGCCTTGGCGCCAAAAACTAAACACTTAATCATATCCAGCGGATTCCGAACACCACCACTAACCAAGAGTTGAACCTTGTCTTTCCATTCTTGGGCATTGAGAAGGGCTTGCATGGTGGACTGACCCCATTGATTGAGGTAATCACGTTGACCACTGCGACGGTTTTCGATATAAGCAAAGCTGGTGCCACCACGACCTGACAGGTCAAAGGTTCGAACACCCAGTTCATATCCTCTTTCGATGGTCTTGGCATCCATTCCAAAGCCCACTTCCTTGAGGACAATCGGAACAGGGATTTGCTTGTTATAGTTTGCTAGATGCGATTGCCAGTTTCTAAACGTTCTTTCTCCCTCAGGCATGAGCAATTCCTGCATGACATTAACATGCACTTGCAAGAGAAGAGGATTCATCTCTTCTACAGTCTGAAGACCGAACTCAACAGGCTTGTCCAATCCAATATTGGTTCCAAGGAGGAGATTGGGATGACTAGACTTGACAGAAAAAGAGTCGTCTGCTGGATCTTTGAGGGCTGCGCTATAAGAGCCCGTCACAAACAAAATTTCACAGACTTCCGCCACTTGAGCCAGCTTTTGATTGATTTCTCTTCCCTTATCGCTTCCACCCGTCATGGCATTGATATAGAAAGGAAAGTCCCACTTTCGACCAGCAAATTCTGTCGAAAGATCGATTTCATCTAGATCGTAAAGAGGCAAGGAAGAATGAATCAACTCGACCTCATCAAAGCTATTATAGGAACTTTGCTGCTCAAGGGCATAGCGGATATGCTCGTCCTTACGATTTGTCATCATGTCCTATCCTTTCTTGATATAAGAGCTCAATCCCCAGATCGGCCCAGCGAGTTTTTAAGATTTCGGTTGATTGCTCATCAAAACTCAAGGCAATACCACAATCACCACCACCAGCGCCGCTACTCTTGGCAACAGCCTGCAAATCTTGACTAGCTTCTTTCAACTGTCTAAGCGAAGGTGTGTAAATATCTGCGCTCAAGCCTTCTAAGAGCTTGCTGGCCACTTCTACTTGCTCGATAATTTTTTCTGATTTCCCCTGTTCCAAGGCTTCTACCAAAGCAGCTACCGTTTCTTTTGAGGAGCTTAAAAAATTCTGATTGATATTTTGCTTGATTTGCTGGACCATGTGACTCGATACAGCCACTTCCTTGGTCCATCCCACTAGGAAATCACATTCTAAAGTTGGTTTCACTTGTGAAATTGAAAAGCCCCAATCACGCTCTAAAACTGTCGCCAAGTTTTCTTCTTTTAGCCAAGTAGCCACCTTCTGGCGATCAAATGACTGGTAAAGAACCAATTCCTCTGCCACAATACAGGCAAGGTCCCCCATAGAACCATTATCTCCGCGCTTGAGCAAGACAGCACTGGCCAGCTTGAACAAGAGATCCTGATCAATCGAAAGATGATACAGAGCCAGCAAAGCCTTGATAACCAAGACAACGACGCTACCGCTAGAACCCAGACCAAACTTTTTCCCTTCCCTTTCCATTTTTCCTAGAATCTCCAAAGAAAATGGTCGCAAGGTCTGCCCACGATCGACGAGGAAATCTTCCACTAAAGCAATCGTTTCTTGAATCAAACTGTAGTCAGGATTTGGTGTCAAGTCCACTGCGAAATCAAACATATCTGAGTAGATACAGTATCTCTCAGAAAAGGCAATCTCAGCCTTCATATAGATGGGAATAGCCTTTATCAAGGCCAGCTGCCCGGGATCTAAAATAGCATATTCACCTGCCCAATAGAGTTTTCCGCAAGTTTTAACAGTAATCATCTTGGCTCAAATCCTTTGTTTTTGACACAATCAAGCGATAACGCTGACCGAAGATTTCTGATAAATACTCCAAGTCTTTCTCTTGACAGAGGACTTTGACATTGGGACCAGCATCCATAGTAAAGTAGCAGGATTCTCCTTGCTCACGAAGCTGGCGGACAAAGTCCATGGCTTCATAGCTTGCATCCGTCAGATAAGAAAAGGCTGGTGATGCTGTTTTGGTCGTGGCGTGCATAGCCAGGGCATTTTTCTCCGTTAACTCCCCAACCTTGGCAAAGTCATTTTCCTTGAGGTAAACCAGCATATCCTGATAATCCTTCTCAGACTGACGCACCCAGTCATCAAAGGTCGTCGAAGTTTCCACACAAAGTTTCATCCCGTCACGGCTAGAGATTGGTTTTTTCTTATCCTCTAGCACCAACATGATCATAGCTAGTTTCAAGTCTGTCTCTACAGGGTAAACTTCCCCGCTATCCTTGTCCCAAGCACCGAGTGGTCCATAAAAACTCCTAGAGGAAGATCCTGAGGCAAACTTCGCTTCCTGCGCTAACTGACTTCTATCCAAACCAAGCTTGAAATAAACATTGCAAGCTTTGACCAGGGCGGACAAACCACTAGAACTTGAGGACAAGCCCGCTGCGGTGGGCATATTGTTCTGTGTATCAATACGAACAAAGCCCTCACCATCTGGACGGTAACGGTCAATAATCTTACTCATCTTAGCATGCTCCGCCTCATTTTGTAGCTGACCATTGATATAGAAGGCATCAGCTGTCGCATCCGTCGGTAGAGATGACAAAGTCGTCTCCGTGTACATATTTTCCAAAGTCAGAGAGATACTGCTAGTAGCAGGAACCATCTCTTTTTCTTTTTTCTTTCCCCAATATTTGATAATAGCAATATTTGCGTAGGAACGTACTGTTACAGGCTCTCTATCCATGTCTGAACAGCTCCTTTCTCTTCTAATCTTTCTGCTAGTTTTTGAGCTTGAGTCAAATTGGTTGCCAAGGCTATGATACAGCCTCCTAGCCCACCACCGCTCATCTTGGCACCCAGAGCACCTTGGCTAAGAGCCGTTTCAACCAAAGAGTCTGCCTCAGGGCTACTGACACCAATTTCTTTTAGATGTAAATGCGCTTGACTGAGGATTTGTCCCAGTCCTTCAGCATCTTTTTGTGAAATCGCTTCTTCTGCTTGCTGGGTCAATTCTCCCAATGCGTGCAAAAACGGTAGGGCATCCTTGCCCTTGCTTTGAACCACTTGGATGGCTTCACGAGTATGACCATAAACGCCCGTATCTGCAATGACCAAATAGGCGGATAAGTTCATCTCAAGCTCTGTAAATCCTACATTCTTAATAAAGCGAATAGGCTGGTCACTGAGACAGGTCTTGGCATCCAAACCACTTGGATTCATATGGGCAATCATCTCCGCCCGATTGACCAAGATTTCTAATACATCATGAGGCAGTTCTGCCTCATAGTAGTCAAAAACCGCACGAATAGCCGCTATGCTGATAGCAGCTGACGAACCCATTCCCCGCTTCTCAGGGATAGCCGAATCAATCTCACAACGAATGCAGGCTTCTTTGATATTCAAATACTCCAGAGAAGCATAAACTGCCATGGACAAGGTATCCTCCTCATAGAGGCGCCAAGGACTTTCTGCAGGAACTACTTTACAAGTCACCTCCACCTCCAAAAGAGGCAAGGAAATAGCAGGATAGCCGTAAACGACCGCATGCTCCCCTATTAAAATAATCTTACTATGTGCCTGACCGACACCAATTTTGTTTGTCATTTTTTCCTTTTACTAGACGAAAAAGCCGTCTTATTTATCATACAAGTATTTATTCTTTCTTATCTATTTTATTATATTTTCACAAAAAAAGCGATTGTTTCCTTCACAATCGCCTCTTTCATTATTGAACCCATTCGCCATTATAGTTGACAGAATAGCCATCTACAGTGGTATTCACTGCCAAAGCACCTGAGCTATAAGCGTAGTACCATTTACTACCGACCTGGAACCAACCAGTGACCATAGCTCCTGATGAACGGAGATAGTACCACTTGTTATAGAGGTATTGCCAGCCTGTTTTCATATCGCCATTTTCAGCATCTAAATAGTACCAAGTTGAGCCTTCCTGATACCAGCCAGTTGTCATAGCTCCTGATGAACGGAGGTAGTACCACTTATTGCCAATTTGCTTCCAACCAGTTTGCATGATACCAGTTTCTGGATCTAGATAGTACCAAGTTGAGTTATCATTGTTCCAGCCACGCACTGGCTCCCCAACCGTTAAACTGTCGATACGAGCATCGAAGCCACCACTCTTTTGTAAATAATACCAGTGTCCCTCATCAGAAATCCAACCCGTTTTTAAAGTATGATAGCTACGCTGATCTTCAAAATAATAGACTCGTTTCTCTGCTGGACTATCATATTGTTCCCCATGATGTTTGTTGGTATTTGTAGCAGTTTTTGCCTCTAAAACTTGCTTACCAACAAATTCTTGTAGTACCCCATCTTGATTAAAGTAATACCATTGTGGCATTGGCATAGATTCTAATCTTAAACCATTTGGGTAAGGACCAATTGTACTACCTTTAGATGGAAACGGGATATATTGCCAGCCGACAACCATTTCTCCTGATACATGATCAAAATAATAGGTCTTGCCATCAATCACTCGCCAGGCCTTTTCTTTGATGTCACCCTTCTTGTAGTAGGTTCTACCATTTTCTTGTACAAATTGCCAGCCTTCTGAATCAGCATCATCCGCCAATACTGCACTTGTTGCTAGCAAACCAAAGAAAAAGACTGCTAATGCAATTTGCATCAATTTTTTTATTATTTTCATTAGACCTATCCTCCATAGCTGATTATAGCAAAGATCCAATTGTATGTCAATATACAGAACCCCCAAAAAAAGCAGTTACATAACTGCAACTGCTTTCTATTCTTGCATGGTGTAACCGACACCACGCACGGTTTTAATGTAACTTTTTTGACCTTTTACATCAAGCTTGCTACGTAGATAACGGATATAGACATCCACGATATTGGTTTCGGTCGCACTTTCATACTTCCAGACACTTTCCAACAACTGCTCACGAGTCAGAACTTTCTTGCTCCCCATAAGAGTAGCCAAGAGGTCATACTCACGACGAGTCAAAGCAATCATCTCCTCGCCACGATAAACGGTATGATGTTCGACATCCATACGCAGATTGCGGTAAGACGTTGGAACCTTCATCTGACTACAGTGTTGGTCGATGAAGTCCCGACCTCGGAAAATCGCTGAAATACGAGCTACCAGATTCTCAATAATAACTGGCTTATAAATGTAAGAGACGGCAAAGCGTTGGATTGTTTCAATCTGATCTTGCAATTCTTCGCGATGGTCCAAGACCATGATGACTGAGGCTGGCTTAGTCCGACTCAGCTTGTCTGCAAAATCCTGGGCTGTCATATCCCCCAGACGAGCATTCAATAAAATCAAGTCATAGTCTGTCTGAAGAGCCATGGAGAGGGCTTTTCGCCCCTCCTCAACCTGATCAACTCGGTATTGCTCTTTTTGGAGTTCCAAACTTAAAAAATGAGCTAGATTTCGTTCTTTCTCAAGTAATAAAATCCGTTTCCCCATGGCAGACCTACTTATTTTTCGTCATACCAAGAGTAGTGGAATGTTCCTTCTTTGTCTTTACGTTGGTAAGTGTGGGCACCAAAGTAGTCACGTTGCGCTTGGATCAAGTTAGCTGGAAGGTCAGCTGAACGGTAGCTATCAAAGTAAGTAATAGCTGCTGAGAAAGTTGGCACTGGCACACCAGCTTGAACAGCAAGAGCTACGATATCACGCACTGCTTGTTGATACTTAGCAGTAACATCCAAGAAGTACTCATCCAAAAGAAGGTTAGCAAGGTCTGCATCACGGTTGTAAGCATCTGTAATCTTTTGCAAGAAACGAGAACGGATGATACAGCCATCACGCCAGATAGATGCGATATCTGCAAATGGCAAGTTCCAGTTATTTTCTTTAGAAGCTACACGCAATTGAGCAAAACCTTGTGCGTATGAAATGATTTTTGAGAAGTAAAGGGCTTGACGGATCTTTTCAATCAACTCAGCCTCGTCTCCTTCAAATTTGAAGGCAGCTGGTTTTGGAAGAACCTTGCTAGCATGCACACGTTCTTCTTTGTAAGTTGAAATGTAACGTGCAAATACTGACTCAGTGATGAGTGACAATGGCACACCAAGGTCAAGTGATGATTGGCTAGTCCATTTACCAGTTCCCTTGTTACCTGCGGCATCAAGGATGTAGTCTACGATTGGTCCATCTTGGCCTTCATCGTCTTTACGGCTCAAGATATCAGCTGTGATTTCAATCAAGTAGCTGTCCAATTCACCCTTGTTCCACTCAGTAAAGATTTCAGCCATGTCTTCTGCAGAAAGACCTAACAAGTGTTGCATCAAGTCATAGCTTTCTGCGATCAATTGCATATCACCGTACTCGATACCGTTGTGAACCATTTTCACATAGTGACCAGCTCCATCAGGACCGATGTAAGTCACACATGGTTTGCCATCTTCTGGTGCTTTAGCTGAGATTTCTTCAAGAACATCCGCAACCAATTCGTAGGCCTCTTTTTGTCCACCAGGCATGATAGAAGGACCTTCAAGGGCACCTTTTTCACCACCAGAAACCCCAGTACCGATAAAGTTGATACCTGAGTTTGCCAATTCTTCATTACGACGGATTGTATCTTTATAGAAAGTGTTTCCGCCGTCGATCAAGATATCACCCTTGTCAAGGTGTGGAAGGAGGGCTTGAATTGTAGCATCTGTACCAGGTCCAGCTTGAACCATGAGCATGATGCGACGAGGTTTTTCGATTGAATTTACAAAACTTTTAACGTCATAGCTTGGTACAAAGTTCTTTTCAGGATGGCAAGCAATTACATCTTCAGTTTTTTCTTTACTACGGTTGTAAATAGCAACTGTGTAACCACGAGATTCAATATTAAGGGCAAGGTTACGACCCATTACGGCCATACCAACAACACCAAAGTTAGCTTTTGTCATTTGACACTCCTCTTGTTTAATTTGTTTTATTTTATCATTTTTACTTTTGAAAAGAAAGAATTTTGTAACAACTGCTTAGTAGTCCAAAGCATCCGCATGTCCAGAACCATTTCCAACAAAGTATCCTGTCTTACAGTTAAGGGTAAAGAGATAGGTTCCATCTGGCTTGTAGAGGTTATAATAACCATTGCCATTAACGATATTGACACGTTCAAGGATGTATTGGTTACCAGTAATATAACCACGTGAGCGTGAAGTTGCTAAAATTTGTTCCAAAACACCATCCGCGAAATCCCAGGCAGAATTATTGCTATCATCAATAGCAGACTGGTTATAAGAAACACGACTCGCACTTCTTTGAACGGCAACTCCTGCACTTGATACACCCATATTGACTTCACTGCGGGTACTTCTAGTTTCAGTTGATGCAGCATTTGAACTACTTGGACTTGTTTCACTAGAAGTATTTTCACTTGCTTGACTAGAACTTGAGCTTGAAGCGCTTGTTTGCTGGCTCTTACCAAGACTGATAGCCTTATCTAGAACTTTATCAAGCTCCGTATTTCCAGTTTTAATATCTGTAAATTTAGCAGCTGATTTAGCTTTAGCATTAGTATCCAAGACACCATCCACAATAGCTGGCTTCTCAAATTGAGCATTGACATCTTGAATGGCCTTGATTTGAGTTGCTAGGCTATCATACTTAGATTTGGCAAGCGTATATTCACGACTGCCTTCCAGCTTATCAAGTAAGGTTTTTAGTTGGCTCAGTTTGTCAAACTGGCTATTCTTCAAAGCAGTTTTATTACTGTCTGTATAGAAGGCATCATATAAATTATTGAATTCTTCTACATCTGACTGCGTGTTTGTAGTTGATTGAGAAGTCTGGATTTCCTTGGTCGAACGAGCCACTTGACGATAAACATAATAACCAGTTCCAAGGATAAGAACCACTAAGGCTGCTAGAATACCGTAAAGCACCCATTTCTTCTTACTTTTTCCATCTTCACTATCTGTGACTCGAGAACGTGTGAGAGCCTCTTCCGTCTCAAATTCTTCGACAAGAGTAGCTTCTGAAACTCGTGTTACTTCTAAATCATCAAACTGATTCAATTCATCTTCTGGAGCTGGAGAAGTTACTCCTGTTTCCTCACGAAGCTCTTGAAGCAAATTATCCAGAGTCTGAGTCTCCTCTATCTCTTCTACCTCTTCTTTTTCAACTAAATCATCCTTGCTAAACTGACGTGTTTCAAACTTATCTGCCTCAATTTCATCTTTATGTTGTTTCACATACTTGTCCAAGATAGAATCTTCAGGCAACACACCTGCTTCCACCTCTTCATTTTTTCGCATAGCTTGTCCAACTGTTAGCTCTTTGGCATCATCAAAATCAAATTGCGCTTCTTGATGTTCTGTATTATGACGATTCCGTCTTTTCTTACTCATGAGTTTTCCTTCCTACTTTACTTCCTGACGTTTAACGCGCTGACCAAAATATTGATACAAATCAACTTTTAAAGTTCCGTTGTACAACTTCCGTTTCTTATCCGCCTGACTACCGTACTTGGTCTCAAAGGCTTCATCACTAGTTAGGATAAACTTACTCCACGTTTTCAGCGGTGCAAATACTTGACCCATCTCAGCATAAAGCTTGGTAACCCCTACATCATCTGACAAGCGTTCACCATAAGGTGGGTTGGAGATAATCACTCCATTGATTTTATCAGAACGCAAATCCTGCACTCGCATCTGCTTAAAGGTAATATCTCCTGCAACACCAGCTGCCTGAGCATTGGCCTTAGCAATCTCCACCATACGTGCATCGATATCACAGCCCATGATATCCAGTTCCAGTTCACGATCCACTTTCTTAGCTGCTTCTGTGCGAACTTCTTGAATCAAGCGATCGCTAATCCAGTTCCATTCCTCAAAGGCAAAGGAGCGACGAAGACCAGGAGCCATCTTTCTAGCAATCATAACTGCCTCGATACAGAAAGTTCCTGAACCACAGGTCGGATCAATCAAGGGCTTGTCTGGATACCAGTTAGAGAGTTGCAAAATGGCTGCCGCCATATTTTCCTTGATAGGAGCACCACCCTTTTCGGTACGATAGCCACGTTTAAAGAGACTGGAGCCTGTCGTATCAATCATGACAGTTACTACATCTTTCAGAATAGAAACCTCAATCTTAAACTCAGGACCATTCTCCATCAGAGGAACACCTTCTGGACGAGCATAGTGTTTTTGCAACTTCTTAACAACAGCCTTCTTTGAAATAGCCTGAACACTGGGTTCATTGTGTAGTTTAGATTTAACACATTTGGCTTTTGCAATCGGGAATCGAGCTCCAAGTGGTAAATAATTTTCCCAATCTAGAGCGAAAACTCCCTGAAAGAGCTCTTCAAAAGTCTTAGCTGGGAACGTTCCTACGATAATCTTGATACGGTCTGCTGCCCGAAGCCAGAGGTTGGTTTCGATAATGGCTCTCACATCTCCTTGAAAACGAACACGGCCGTTTTCAACCTGACAATCGTAGCCCAACTCTCGCACTTCACGTCCCACAACAGCCTCAAGACCCGCTGCAGCAGTAGCGATTAAATTAAATTCTTTTTTCATTTTCAGTCTTATAAGACCTTTCTATATGTCCACTTTAAAAAATGAGGTTGAGAAAGTTTTCTCAGCCCCAACCTATATGCAATTTTCTATAAGCCATGTTTTGTTCCAGAAGTGACTAGGACCACTTCCTTCGATAACCATCTGTCTACTACTAACAGCCTAGAGCTGGTAGCAGTCAGAGTACTACGTTCGTTTCCGTGTACTCCATGCCCCGACCGAAATTTGGGTTGCTAGCTTGAGGGGTTTACCGCGTTCCACTCTCTCTGTTTCCAGAAAGACTCCGTCACTGTGGCACTTTCAAGCCTACTCTGACCTATCCAAGGACTTAGCCATTTCAACTGCCGTAACGATTTCTCGTCCCTAGGCTTATGGTTTCGCCTAGCACAAACACTACAGGCATCACAGCCTGTGCTAGCATGGACTTTCCTCATGAAAAGAAATTCTCCTCACGCGATTATCCAAAAATTGCACTTTTCAAATAAGCTCTTATAAATCAGAGTTATCCAAAATTTGTTTACCAAATACTTCTTTCTCAAGACGATTTAGACGTTTCAAAATATCAAAATTCGTCATAGAAGTTGTAGCAGTCACTTCAAGTGGTTCTGCTTGAACCGGTGCAGATTCAGGTTTGCGAGACAATTCTTCCTTCAACTCTGCAATTTCTTGACGGAGAGACTTGACTAAGGCAGCATAAGTTTCGTAGTCCTTGATGACATCGTCCAAAAATTCATCAACTTCAACCTTACTATATCCACGGACTTCACGTCCAAACTCTTGCTCAAAAATATCTTTTGCTGAAAAAATAATACTTGCCATCTCTCTCTCCATTCTCGGTTTCTAATAGTATTATTATATAAAAAAAGGCAAACAAAAATCAAGGTCAAAGCCCTACTTTTCAGAAAAATTTTCTACTAGCTCATTTAAGTCTTCAAAGGTCAGTCTTTTTATACGATAACCTTCCTGATTTTTCATCAAATTGTCTATAAATTTTAATTTGGTCTCATTTTCTGGGTCATAGAAAAAATAAGCTAAATCAGTATTTTCCAGTAAAAATCGTTGGTAATCTCGTAGTTGCCCCATATGTTCATATTTAGGATAGGCATATTTGACAAAATCGACCTGCTTAAATTGGCTAAGTTTAAGCTGATTCGCTTCATTCCAATTTTCCCCGTGTGTTTCAAAATCAAAAATGGTCGCTAGGCTGAAATCATATTCTTCTTTCATTTCATTTGCGACATCAAGCACCCAAGATTCAAATCCCAAGTTCCCTGTAAAGACCAGCCATTTAATCCCTTCTTCTGCTATACTTTCTAAATCACGGCGAATGGCTTTCTTTATAATTTTTAACCTGATATCTTTTTCATTAAACAAACCCAAGTCAAAATTAGAATATCCCATAATTAAAGCTGTGGTCATTTTTACACCTTTCTTTCTATTTTTATGGTATAATAGAGTGATGTTATTGTACCAATAAGGAGAAATATGGTCAACTATCCTCATAAAATTTCATCAAAAAAAAGCCAAACATCCATTTCTCAACCCAAAAATTTCGCAAATCGAGGAATGACTTTTGAAAAGATGATCAACGCTACCAACGACTACTATCTGACGCATGGCATGGCAGTTATCCATAAAAAGCCAACGCCTGTTCAGATTGTTCGAGTAGACTATCCTCAACGTAGTCGAGCCAAAATTGTAGAAGCCTATTTTAGACAAGCTTCCACAACAGATTACTCTGGCGTGTATAGAGGACATTACATTGACTTTGAAGCCAAGGAAACGCGACAAAAGAATGCTATTCCAATGAAGAACTTTCATCTTCACCAGATTCAACATATGGAACAAGTTCTAGAACAGCAGGGCATTTGCTTCGTACTGCTTCATTTTTCTTCTCAACAAGAAACTTATTTGTTGCCGGCACTTGATTTGATTCGCTTTTTTCATCAAGATAAGGGTCAAAAATCAATGCCACTTGGATATATTCAGGAAAACGGATATTTAGTGAAGCCAGGTGCTTTCCCTCAAATTCCCTATCTCGATATTATCAAAGAACATTTACTAGGTGGTAAAACAAGATGAACAAACAAACTATCCTGCGAATAGCTAAGTATGTAAGTATCGGCTTCTTAACTATAGTCATCGCAGCTATTGTCCTAGGCGGAGCGCTTTTTCTCTACTATGTTAGCAAAGCTCCAGCCTTATCTGAAAGTAAATTAGTTGCGACAACCTCTAGCAAGATTTATGATAATAAGAACGAATTGATTGCTGACCTTGGAGCGGAACGTCGCGTAAACACTCAAGCTAATGAAATTCCTACAGACTTAGTCAAAGCTATTGTATCTATCGAAGACCACCGTTTCTTTGATCATAGAGGTGTTGATACTATTCGTATCATGGGAGCTGCATTGAGAAACCTCCAAGGACAAGGGGGGCTCCAAGGTGCTTCAACCTTGACCCAGCAATTGATTAAATTAACTTACTTTTCTACTTCAACTGCTGACCAAACCATATCACGTAAAGCTCAAGAAGCTTGGCTAGCAATTCAGCTAGAACAAAAAGCAACCAAGCAAGAAATTCTGACCTATTACATCAATAAAGTCTACATGTCTAACGGTAACTATGGAATGCAAACTGCAGCCCAAAATTATTATGGAAAAGACTTGAAGGAATTAAGCTTGCCACAGTTAGCACTCCTTGCTGGAATGCCTCAGGCACCAAACCAATATGATCCTTATTCCCATCCAGAAGCTGCTCTCGAACGTCGTAATTTAGTACTTTCAGAAATGAAAGACCAAAATTACATCAGTGCAGAACAATATGAAAAAGCAATTAATACTCCTATCACCGATGGTCTCCAGAGCTTAAAATCAGCCAATAGTTATCCAGCCTATATGGACAATTACCTCAAAGAAGTAATCGACCAAGTCGAACAAGAAACTGGCTACAATCTTCTTACCACAGGTATGGAAGTCTATACTAATGTTGACAAAAATGTTCAACAGAGACTTTGGGATGTTTACAATACAGATGAGTATGTTGCTTACCCAGATGATGAAATCCAAGTAGCATCCACTATTGTAGATGTAACAAATGGTAAAGTACTTGCTCAGTTAGGGGCCCGTCACCAGTCAAGTAATGTATCTTTCGGCATCAACCAAGCCGTGGAAACAAACCGTGACTGGGGTTCTACTATGAAACCAATTACTGACTATGCTCCCGCGTTAGAGTATGGAGTTTATGACTCTACTGCAACTATTGTACATGACGTTCCTTATAATTATCCCGGTACTGATACCCCAGTCTACAACTGGGATCATGGCTACTACGGGAACATTACTGTCCAGTACGCTCTTCAACAGTCACGTAATGTCACAGCGGTTGAAACTCTTAATAAGGTTGGTTTAGACAAAGCAAAAACCTTCCTCAATGGATTAGGTATTGACTATCCAAGCATACACTATGCAAATGCCATTTCAAGTAATACAACTGAATCCAACAAAAAATATGGTGCAAGTAGTGAAAAAATGGCTGCTGCTTATGCCGCCTTTGCTAATGGTGGTATTTACCACAAACCAATGTATATCAATAAAATCGTCTTTAGTGATGGTAGTGAAAAAGAATTTTCTGATGCTGGTACACGGGCTATGAAAGAAACCACTGCCTATATGATGACTGAAATGATGAAAACTGTTTTAACTTACGGAACAGGACGTGGAGCCTACCTACCATGGCTTCCACAAGCAGGTAAGACAGGTACTTCTAACTATACTGACGACGAAATTGAAAAGTATATCAAGAACACTGGCTACGTAGCTCCAGATGAAATGTTTGTGGGTTATACTCGCAAATATGCAATGGCTGTATGGACAGGTTACTCAAATCGTCTCACTCCAATCATTGGAGATGGTTTCCTCGTAGCTGGTAGAGTCTATCGATCAATGATGACCTACCTCTCAGAAGATAACCATCCTGGAGATTGGACAATGCCTGAGGGCTTATACAGAAGTGGAGAGTTCGTCTTCCAAAACGGAGCAAGAAATACTTGGAATACTACAGCTACACAACAAACACAGTCAGTAGAGAATTCCTCTACAACAGCTGAAACTTCAACTACACAAACAAATACGACAGTTGGTCAACAACCCAATAATGCCCCAGCAACTGATCCTAACCAAGGACAAGCTGGTCAAGCTGTTCAACCGACACAACCAGTACAACCAACGCCACAAAATCCACAAGTTCAACAACCACAACAGTGAGATGAAAGAAAATCCTGAGAATAAAAACTCAGGATTTTTTCTACAAAAAATTAGCTTCATCATCTTTGAAAGTGAAGAGAGGTTTCAACTCATTTTCAATAAACCAAAAGAAGTTAGCGAATAACTAACTTCTTTTTTATCTTATTTCACATGTTTTGCGAGTTCTTCTTGCGCTTTTTTATTGGACTCTTCTTTTTCTTTCATCCATTTATCTTGAGCTTTTTGGTATTCATCTACAGTGACTGCCTTGTCTTGAAGTTCCAAGTATTTGTATAGAAGCGGATCACTTGTCCCCTTAATACCAGAGAAGGCAAACGGCATCGTAAATGGTACCATCTTAGACAAGATTGGGCGACCAGTAAGTGTTGTTGTTGGGATAATCAAGGCACTATCTGTCAACCAAGCTTGTGCAGCAGCGTATTTATCATATCGTTTAGCAACATCTGTAGTCTCATCATCAGCTTCAGTAACCAATTTTTCGTAGTCATATAGACCTACTTTTTTAGCAGCTACATTATCTTTCCCTGAGTCAAATCCTAAATATGTTTTAGTGTTTTCACCAACTGATGGTTTGATAATATCGAGGTAGGTTGATGGATCGGCAAAGTCAGGACCCCAACCAACATTATCTGAAATATCCCAATCTTCCCCAGCTGCTGTTTCAGCAAAGTAGGTAATATTCAAGACTTCATCTTTTTGTAGTTGTTGAATATCAATGACGACATTATCTGTCCCCAAGGTTTCTTCAACCGATTGTTTGAAAGATTGGACACGTTGAACTTTTGTAGTTGCTGTCTGATCAACTGGCATATCCAAATGAATTGGGAAAGTCACACCTTCTGCCTGTAAAGCTGACTTAGCCTTCGCAAATTCAGCCTTAGCCTTGTCTGGATTGTAGAGACCATCTTGAGCATCTGCGAAGTTGACATCCTTCCATTCATCCCCATAAGTTACCAATTTTTCTTTGACCATATCGCCAAAGTTTTTACCGTCTGCTTGAACAAATGTTGGTGGCACAAAGAGATTACGCAAGATTTTGCTAGCACCACTAGCACCGTTCACTTGTGAAGCATAAGCCGTACGGTCAAAACCAAAGGCAATAGCCTGACGGAAATCCTTATTCAGCAAAGCTTTCTTAGTAGAAGTCTTTTGTTCGTTGCTGGTCTTAGAAGTATATTTATAGGACTGGCGGTCAATATTTGTACCAACTAGATAAGTCGTAGAGTCTTGTTGGGTATAGACAATATTGTCCTTCATCGTTTTTTCAAGCTCTGCAAAACTTGCATTTGTAGGAGAGAGACGAGCTACTGTAAGACTACCATTTTTAAAATTCTCTGCTGGTTTGCTGGTATCTTGCCCATCCCAGAATGACAATTTGACCTTGTCAATATGCACATTGTCCTTATCCCAGTAATTAGGATTTTTCGCAAACTCTACAGATGATTTCGCTACTAGAGATTTCAAAACGAAAGGTCCATTGTAGAGAATACTGCTTGGATCTCCAGCCTTGGCAAAATCATCCCCTTTTGAGTCTAAAAACTCTTCATTGACTGGCGCAAGCACACCCATGGTTGTTTTAGAATTCCAAAAACTTTCAGGTTTGTTCAATGTGTATTGGACTGTTTGATCATCAAGAGCTTTAATCCCAACTTGAGAGAAATCTTTATTTTCCCCTTTAGCGTATGCATCCAAACCTTTGATTGAATCCTGTACCAAGTAAAGGGCTTGTGATTTCTTATCTGTTGCATATTTAAGACCTGTTACAAAGTCCTGAGCCTTAACAGGAGCGTACTCTTCTCCCTCAGACGTGTACCACTTGGCGTCTTTACGAATTTTATAGGTATAGGTCAAACCATCCTTAGAAACAGACCAGTCCTCCGCCATAGAGGGAATCAGATTCCCATAGCGGTCATTTTCAAGCAATCCATCAATGACGTTACTAGTAATGTTTGAAGTAGCTGCCTTACTGGTTGTCAAATAGTTGAGATTATCTGGTTCAGTCTCATAAGTAAAGGCAAAGGTTTTTTCACCTTGAGCGCCCGACCCCCCCCCAGAACAAGCAGCTAAGACACCTGCTGCTAATAAAGTCACTCCCGTAAGAGCCAATACTTTTCTCGTTTTCATAAACTTCTCCTTTGCTTTTCTATCCATTATAGACCCTTTTTCAAGTCCTGTCAATAGAATTTTCTGAATTTTAGAAAATTATTTTTTAAACAACAACTTTGCAAAAATATGAATAATATCAAAAACCCCTCAACTACATTAGGTAGTCAAGGAATTATTGATCATATTTTTAAATAGCATCTGAGAAACAGTTTTAATTCTTTAATCTAACTCATTTCTTACACACTGCAAGGATGTTGTCATGAGAATATTATATCTATTATTTTCCTGGGGAGTTCATTAACGAGCAGGCTTCAAATTAGTTAATATCACTTTTTACTTCTTGTTTATAAAATTCTTTCAAGGCATCTTGCCAAGTTGGAATAACAAATCCAGTAGCTTTAGCTTTAGCCAGGCTCATTGTTGAGTTTAACGGACGTTTAGCTTTTGCTGGAAATTGACTTGAATCTACTGGCTTGATTTCCACATCTGTATCTTTCAAAATTTCAACTGCAAAATCATACCAAGTTGTATCTTCTGTCGCATCATTTGATAAATGATAATAACCAAATTCCTTGCAATTTTCAGCTAGATAAGTCATAAATTCAGCTAATGTACGAGTCCAAGTTGGGCGACCATGCTGGTCATTTACAACCGTTAATGTCTTATGAGTTTTCGCAAGGTTTTGCATTGTGAAAACAAAGTTTTTGCCATAATTTCCAAATACCCAGGCAGTACGGATAATATAGAAATTAGACACATACTTCTCAACTAACTCTTCTCCCATGCGCTTTGTACGTCCATATTCTGTCTGTGGATCTGGTCGGTCATCAACTTCCCACTCTTCTCCAACTGGTTTCTTACCATCAAAGACATAATCTGTAGAGATATAAACTAGAGTTGCACCATACTTTTCAGATGCTTTTGCAACATTTTCTGTTCCAGTAACATTGATAGCATGGTCCAATTCTTTTCCTTCATCCTCTGCTGCATCAACAGCTGTGTAGGCCGCACAGTGGTATACTAGAGTCGGTTTAACTTCTTCAAAAACTTTCTCAACCATTTCTGCGTTGGTAATGTCCATCTCAGCCACATCAACTGCTACGTATTCTTCATTACGCTCATCCAATAAATAACGAAGGTCAGTTCCTAATTGACCTTTTGCTCCTGTAATTAAAATCATCTCTACACCTTTCTAATCTGTAACTCTTCCCACTATAGCAATAAAAAGCAGCTATTTCCTGCTTTTTATAATTTGATAATCTCCTGAGTTTTAGCATAATTTGCTTCAACAGCTTCTTTCTCTGCTTTCCACCATTCTTGGTTATCTGTATACCACTTGATTGTTTCCTTGAGACCAGATTCAAAATTAGTGAATTCTGGTTTCCAGCCTAATTCATCACGGAGCTTACTGGCGTCAATCGCATAGCGGAGGTCATGTCCTGCACGGTCAGTTACATGATCATAGGCATCTGCATCTTGGCCCATTTCCTTAAGGATAAGTTCCAAAACTTCCTTATTGTTCTTCTCACCATCAGCCCCGATTAAGTAAGTTTCTCCGATTTGACCTTTTGTTAAGATTGTCCAAACTCCCGAAGAATGGTCATTGGTATGAATCCAGTCACGAACATTCTTACCTTCACCATAAAGTTTTGGCTTAATTCCACTTAGGATGTTGGTAATCTGACGTGGGATGAATTTTTCAATGTGTTGATAAGGACCATAGTTATTTGAACAGTTGGAAATCGTTGCCTTGATTCCAAAAGAACGTACCCAGGCTTTTACAATCAAGTCTGAGGCAGCCTTGGTTGATGAATATGGAGAGCTTGGGTTGTATTTTGTTTCAGCAGTAAATTTCTCACCTGGACCTTCACCATGTCCTGGTAAATCCTCACGTAGAGGAAGATCACCATAAACTTCATCTGTCGATACATGGTGGAAGCGAATATCATATTTGCGAGCTGCTTCCAAAAGAGTATAGGTTCCAATGAAGTTAGTATGTATAAACGGTGATGGATCATTCAGTGAATTGTCATTGTGACTTTCCGCTGCATAATGAACGATAGCATCTGCTTGAACAGCCAACTTGTCTACCAACTCTGCATCAGCAATATCTCCAACAACCAACTCAACACGATCACCTAAAATTTCTTCAATATTAGCGCGATTTCCAGCATAAGTCAACTTGTCTAATACTGTCACGTGAACATCTGGAAAGTTCTTGTAAACATAATGAACAAAGTTAGAACCGATAAAACCTGCTCCACCTGTCACGATAATTTTTTTGTATTCAGTCATAGTCTTTCCTTTTTTACAAATCTTCTTTTTTCAAAGGTTTTACATCCTTAAGTAGTGGATGATTTTTATCTGCTTCTGAAACCTCTGCTTCAGCAAGATTGGCCCACTCAATTCCTAATTCTGGATCTGCATAATTGACAAAGGCATATTTAGATTTCAAATCTAATGCCCAATAATCGTTGACCAGATAGCTATAAGAGACTGTATCTGATAGAACCTGAAATCCATTAGCCACACCACGGGGAACAAAGATACCCTTACTTGCATCAATTACTGTTTGATAGGTATTTCCGAAAGTTTCGCCCTCGCGTAGATCAACCCAAGAACCTAGAACCTTCCCACCATCTGCTACAGAAATGTACTTATCCCAAGGTTCTGCGTGTAGACCACGGAGAACATTTTTACGTGAGAAGGATACATTGTTTTGTAATTTTCCTTCTGTAAAGAAATACTCTGGGAAACCAAGGGGGAGCATTTTTTCCTTTTGGAAATTTTCTTTAAACCAGCCACGATTATCTCCATGAACGGGAATATCGAACTCCAGCATACCTGGAATAGCTTCGACCTTACGAACCGCAAGCGTCTTACCGAAAAAATTATCTGTCATCTATGCTTCTCCAATCAAACGGAGCAAATATTGTCCGTATTCATTTTTCTTAAGAGGTTGCGCCAACTTTAATACATCCTCACGGCTGATATAACCCATACGATAAGCAATCTCTTCTAAATTTGCCACTTGAACATTTTGCATCCGTTGCACTGTCTCAATGTACTGTGACGCCTCTAATAAACTTTCATGAGTTCCAGTATCCAACCAAGCAAAACCACGCCCCATTAGCTCAACTGATAAGTCTCCACGTTCTAGATATGCTTTGTTTACGTCTGTAATTTCCAATTCACCACGAGGACTTGGTTTAATATTTTTTGAAATTTCTACAACATCATTATCATAGAAATAAAGGCCTGTCACTGCATAATTGGAACGAGGATGTTCTGGTTTTTCCTCAATAGAAACAGCATTCATCTCCTCATCAAACTCTACAACACCAAATCTTTCAGGATCCTTAACTTGATATCCAAAAACAGTTGCACCTTTCTTCTTATTAGCAGCCTTCTGAAGCATTTTAGATAGACCAGGACCATAGTATATATTATCTCCTAAAATTAGGGCGACACTGTCATTTCCAATAAATTTTTCACCGATAATGAAGGCCTGGGCCAGTCCATCTGGACTAGGTTGTTCCGCATAAGAAAGATTGATTCCCAACTCCGAACCATCTTGAAGCAGCTCTTTAAAACGAGGTAAATCATGAGGAGTAGAGATAATTAAAATATCTTTGATACCAGATAACATGAGTGTTGATAGAGGATAATAAATCATGGGTTTATCATAAACCGGCATCAGTTGTTTGGATATAGCACGAGTCAAAGGATACAAGCGAGTTCCTGAACCTCCTGCAAGGATAATACCTTTCATAATCGAACTACCTTTCTATATTAAATTAGAATTTTTCTAATTAGTAATCAGAGACAAATGATACATTACTTAGTGAATTTACACTAATTATTTAGTTAGTTTCTCTAAAGCTGTTTTCAAATAATATCCTGATCTTATATTATTTCCTACCTTTTGTGCATTTTCTACTAACTCTTGATATTCTTCTTCCGAAATATTATTGATTGTTTCTTGTATGTCGAACAAAGAATCAACGGTGATACCACAATGATTCTTTAAGACAAAATGAGATAAAGCAGATTCCTTCCAAACAATGATAGGGAAACCAGAAGCCAAATAAAGTGACGCTTTATGAGAATTGTTATAGCGTAGATACTCTCCAAAAAATCCACTACAAGTCTCAGAACTGTCACCATCCCAAACTAAACCAAAACTTCCTTCCAATACTGATGGAAGTTCATCTGGAAGAAATGAACCAAAGTAAGTTTCATTAGATAACTTCCCAGACTCATCAAATCCAACACCATATAAATTAAATTGTGGTTCTATAGGTAATGAGTATAGATATGCTGCTTTATCTTGTGATAAATTTCCTGCAATAATTATTGGTTGTTCTTTTCTTAAACTAGTTTTTTCTATAAAATCTGGAATTAAATAATCAAAGATTTCTAAATTAGTAATTTTTTCTCCAAGAACTCCTTTATTGACTAATACTCCTTTCATTACTTTATTATGAGCAATAATACCATTTACATAATGTAAAGAAGATCCCTCCGTAACTTTCATACGTAATTTCATTCTAAAAGGTAATGTTTCATCATTTACAAAACGTAAAGTTTCTAAATCATGAATCAGAAAATAGGTTTTAACTCCTTTTTTTCTAAGGGATTTTAGTAAATTACTAAATAGTAAGGAATGGTGTAATAATGGAAATTGGATAACAATCTCATCGCCTCTTTTTAAAAGTTTGAATGCTTTTGATAGTGCTTGATATTTATGTATCTGTGCCTCGAGTACATTCATTTTATACCAATCATCAACCAACACTCTTAAAGGGATATATCCCAACTCATTTAACACAGTTTCAACATCATTACGTGCCTTATTGCCAGCATTTTTTTGGTTAACATCATTTAAAAATTCTTCTTTTAAGTAGTATTTCATATTTTACCTTTCATTTTTCAAAAGATGACTTTTCTGGATAGCGTTCTTCTAATAATTTTTTGAAAAGTATAATATTTCTTTCATCAATATTCATATTATCATTCACACAAAGTAGTTTTCGCTTTTTATTTCCAAAAATTTTCATAATTTGATCAATTTGATTTAACTCAACTGATTCGCCCATATTCTTTGAAATCGGATAAAACTCATTACTTTCAATTTGCCAGTGCTGACAAATATACTGATTCACATCCACCCCATAATTTCTGAATTGATTCCGTGACGTTCTATCCAATACCTCCGACTCGATTTTCCAAAGATGAGCTAAAGTGCTCTTTTTCATTGGAACTGGAAGATGTTGATTTACATACCCCGTAGGGCCCCATGGAAGTAATAAGATATTCTTCAATATTAAAGCACCATATCTATAATTAAAAAATTTCCAAGGAGAAGACTTTAAGGCTTGCTTTTTAGGGAAATGACGATAAATTAATTCAACATTATTATGATAAGTGTTTGTATACGATGACCATGGAACTAAAGCATCGTAAACTGCTAAAAGCTTCGGTTTATTATTTTTGAAGAAATCTGAAGGTTTTACATCTTTTATCAAATACATGTCATCGTTAAAATAAATAAAATTCTCAGATAATCCTTCAATTCTATGAAGATTTAACTCAATAGTCGCTGAATTAAAAGTTGGAAGATAGGATGCTGGAATAAATTCCTTATGTGATATAAATCTCAACTTTGGATGACTAAGATTCAGCCAATCAGGTTTTTGACCATTCGTAACTAAATAAATATTATTGACCCACGGTGCATGTCTCTCAATCATACGAAACCAATACTGAAAAATTCCATATTCTCGATAACGCTGTTCACCATCAGTATCTTCATTTAACAATTCTTTTTGACTACTTATTCTTTGTTTTTCCTTAATAAAGTTAGGATCTTTCCCATCTACCCATAAAACAACAATATCAATTTTATCCTTCATTATCTTTGTTAAACTCTTCCTCTACAACATTTAGGGCACGTTCAATGACCACATGCATGTCGTAGTATTTATAATCGGCCAAACGTCCGCAGAAAATGACCTTATCATTCTGTGCTGCTTCTTCTTGATATTTAGCAAACATAGCATTGTTTCTCTCATCATTGATTGGATAATAAGGTTCATCTCCTCGTTTCCAATCTGCTGGGTATTCACGAGTAATGACCGTTTTATCTTGCGTACCATACTCAAAATGTTTATGCTCAATAATGCGAGTATAAGGAATTTCTCGTTCTGTATAGTTTACAACTGCATTTCCTTGATAATTCTCTTCATCAAGAACTTCATGCTCAAAACGAAGACTACGGTATTCTAACTCGCCATGTTTATAATCAAAATATTGGTCAATCATCCCTGTAAAGACAACTTTTTCAGCAGAAGCTTCTAATTCTTGACGATTGGCAAAAAAGTCAACTCCAAGTTCTACTTCTACATCCTTCAGCATATTTTCGATAATGACATTATAGCCACCGATTGGAATTCCTTGGTAACGATCATTGAAGTAGTTATTATCAAAAGTCAAACGAACTGGTAGACGTTTGATGATAAAGGGTGGAAGGTCAGTCGCAGAACGTCCCCATTGCTTTTCAGTGTAGCCTTTGATCAACTTTTCATAAATATCTGGACCGATCAACTTGATGGCCTGTTCTTCCAAGTTTTTAGGTTCAACGTCCTTCATGTGAGCCGTTTGCTCAGCAATCTTGTCTTTGACCTCTTGAGGAGTTTTTGTCCCCCACATAGCATAGAAAGTATTCATATTGAAAGGTAGATTATAAAGGCTACCCTTGTAATTAGCTACAGGCGAGTTGATATAATTGTTAAATTCAGCAAATTGATTAACATAATCCCAAACTTTCTTATTAGAAGTATGAAAGATATGGGCACCATATTTATGAACATTAACACCTTCTACATTCTCACAATAGATATTCCCACCAATGTGGTCACGCTTATCAATAACTTTTACTTTTTTTCCACGCTTGGTTGCTTCATAAGCAAAAATCGCTCCAGACAAACCAGCGCCAACAATAAGATAATCGTACATATTAAATTTCCTTTATTTTTTAAATAATTGTTGTTTTAACTCATTTAGATTGATTACTTTAAAAATCAAAATCAAACTAACATAAATTATTGCTCCCAGAACAGCATATAGTCCCACATTGATCATCGGTGATACATTTAGGAATTGTTTTACAAGTAGTAAAATACCATACATAAATCCCGATGAAATTATAATTTTGATTAATGAACCTATAATAGGCACTTCTCTCAGATAAGTATGAGTATAGAAAAACTGTATACCCCAAACCAAAGTCTCTGTTAAGACAGAAACAATTGCAGCACCTATATAGCCTAACTTTGGAAGCAAAAGAAGATTTAATCCCACACTAACAATAGCAGGAATTGTTGTTGACAGCATAAATTCTTTATTTTTATTATGAGGAATCAAGATTTGAATCCCCATAATATTGGTCCAACCAATAAAGAACATTCTAAAAATCATAATTGCTATCGCATGACGTACCTCTTGAAAATCTTGACCCAAGAAAAAATTCACAAAATCATCATTTACAATTAACATTCCTGCTATAATAGGAAAAATAACCAAATTATAAATCAGAAATGACATCTCATGCATTTTGTTAACGGCTTTATGATCCCCTGATGATAAAAGATTTGAAACTCGTGGCAACATGACACTACCTAACGAAGTCACTAGTGTTAATAAAATATTAACAAGTCTCAAAGCTTGGTCATAAATACCTACATCTCTTGCTGAAGCAAGAACCCCAAGCATAGTGCTATCTAATGACACATAGAGCGATATAGCAATCTGAGGTAAGAATAATAAGATGACTGGCTTCAAATGACGTTTAGCATACATCAAATCGAAGTGTGGTTTCCCAATAAATTCTTTTGCTGGTAACCACATACTTAATTGTCCCAACAATTCAAAAATGGTAAGCAAGAACACATATAAATATAGGTCGCTAGCTGATTTTATAAATAGAAAAATAGCAATGACACCAACTAGTTTCACTGTAATATTTCTGACAGTAATTTTTCGAAAATCCTCTAAACCTTGAAATAACCATGAAATATCTAAACCTTTAGAAAGTAAACTTAATCCTAAAATATAAGCTACCGGGTTTTGCATTAACGAAAAAGTAAGACAAAGCAAAATATAGAGAGTCAGTGATAATATTGTTGCTCCAAGTTGTAAAGTATAAATTCCCCAAAAATTCTTACGAATTATTGTTCGATTACCAGAGATTTCCTTTGTCCCATAGTTGGCTACTCCTAAAGTAGCTAACAAAACAAAATAGGTAACAATGGAGTTAAAAAAACTATAGGTTCCTAAATCATTTGAAGAAAATACCCTCGTAACGTATGGAGTTGTAATGATAGGTAGTATTATGAGTAATAACTGATAAGAAAGATTATAAGCATAATTTTTTAGAACTTTCATAGTTTTACTTCTCTTTTTTCCTTATTTTGGATACCATACAAATTAGCAAAAATGGTAAACATAAAAATATTGTATCCTGGTCTTATCCAGAAAGCTTCAATCATACAGTTAATTGTAATAAGAGATAACAGGGCTAGAAATAAATATTTTTTTTGCTTATGAATTTTTTTTGAAGCAAACACATAAATCAATACTAGCAATACAACAGGAATTAATCCATAATAAAATAACATTTGGATGTAAGAGGAATCAACATAGTTATAACTGTGAACCGACTCGGTGGTCCCACCGTAGCCAATAAACTTTACTCCAGCTTTACCAAATAAAGGTAAACCATATGTATTCAGTGCATTTTTACCTAAAAACAATCTCATACTAAACAGATTATTTAAATTCACATAGAACGAAGAAGACCATGTGAAAAAGTAGGAAACATAAAACATGAAAGCAGAAAAAATAAGAGCAAAATATGGCATTATACTGTATACTTTGAATTCTCTTTCTTTAGTATAATACATGATTATGAAAATCAAAGTTGCGGCAAGTATAGATAATACATTTAGTCGTGCATCACAAAATTTTAGTATAAAGAATGCTAAAGATAGTCCTACAATCGTTCTGATAAATATGTATTTTTCTCTAAGCAAATAACCCCAAGCAATAAATAGGTAAAAACAGTGAGATGCAAAATCAGTTGGATAGATGAATCCAAATGAATTTCTAACTACTAAACCCGATGAGCGAATTTGAGCAAATTGTAAATTAGGTACTACTCCTAAAATTGAGAGTAGAAAGATTAACAAAACAATTATACCTGATACACCCACATATGTTTTCAAAATCACATCAACATCTGCTTGATATAATAGTATAATCAACAATGAATACAGAAGAAAATTGGTACCACCTGTACGTAAAAATACTATAATACTTGCCAATATCAATAAAATACTCGATATAATATAAAATGCACTAAATTTTTTTATAAATAAAAATCTAAAAATCAATAATAAAACTACACATATTAATAAAATCACGGGAATATTAGGTAGTGTCCTATTTAACATTGTAGTCATAATAGTATCATATCCCGTAACTATAGTTAATACAAAAATCACCAAAAGGTTCTCAAATTTAATTTTTAACATAATATCCTTTTTACTGTTAGTTTTTAAAAAAATTATTTAAAAACAATCTTACGTAAGACTCGATTCATTTTTAATTTTTCAATAAACAATACTGTTCTGAATTTTCTTCTGGCAAGTAACTCTATCGTCAATCTCCTAAGCAATAAAGAAAAGTTCTTATTCTTTATTAAAACACCATAAGAACCAATGATTTGATAAGTTTCTCCTGAAAAAATGTCATCAAATTGTTCATTTTCAATAATGCTTCTTAATAATCTTACCCTATTTTTTTTTGTATCTTCTAAATTAGCAATTTGAAAGGCAGAACTTACAATAATCTTCGTTTTTATCTCTTTCAACAAAGAATAATCTTCTATATGAAATTTTTTCAATAGTTGTTTCAACTCCGCAAGCTCATTTAGTTGAATTTCAATTCTAACTGGGTTAAATACTGTTAAAGCAGAACCACTTCTACCAGCTATATAATTGTATAGACAAGGTTCAATAAATCGGATAGTTTCTAAGTGCTTGTATACTTGAAAATTAAATAAGGTATCTTCCCCAATGGATTTTTTTGGAAACTCAATACCGTGCTCTAAAATGAAATCTTTTTTATAAACTCTTGACCAAACATTATACATCATATCTGTCCGAAAGAAATCTACAAAATTATTAGTAAATTCCTCATAAGTTAACATTCCTATTTTATCATATCTATGTGCGCGACAAGATATTGCGACCATATTTTTTTCTTTTACTTCATTAAAACCAAAGCATAAAACATCCCAATTATCATTTATATATGGAGCAAGCTCTATAAAAAAAGACTCTGTCAAATAGTCATCTGGGTCTACAAAATATAAAAATTTCCCATTTGATAGAGCTATACCAAGGTTCCGAGCTGCTGCAACTCCACTATTTTTAATATGTTTCACCCGAACATTAGAGAAGTGTGATTGGAAATCATCACAAATTCTTCCACTTGCATCAGTCGATCCATCATTAACTAATATAATCTCATAGTCTACTAAAGTATTTTGTTTAAGTATAGAATCCAAACATCTTCTTAGGTAAGCTTCAACATTATAAACAGGTATTATGATACTTAGCGTTACATTGTTCATCGATTTTTCATCCTTATCTTATGAAGTATGAATTCAAAAGTCCATTTTTCTTTCTTAAATTTGTTCTGAATAGTCCTAATTATATGTTCCCAGTAGATTTTATTTTGAGTCATACTTTTAATTTCTTCAACTGATAATTTATCACCATTAACTAAACGATTCGGAACCACATAAAATTGTTTATTTTCTACAACTTCAGGACATTCAATATTCCTTTTTTGAAAATGAATATATAGAGGTTGAGTTATATATATATTTTCTTTTTTTAATTCTATTGACTCGAGCCCTTTTGATTCTGCCCAAAAATAATATCTCTGTACTTTTTGCTCACCATTACATCCAAAAGAAAAACGAGAAATATCTAAATCATGAAAGCAAGTCACTTGTAATTGCTTCATACCAGAATGATCAAAAAGTTTCTGAACGCCCTCCTGTTCGTCAAAAATAAAATTTTGATTACTAGTATAAACATTTTGATAGTCCAGTCTATAACTCATACCAAGGCCCGTTTTAAAAATAGTATTTACCTCTTTTATATTTTTGTATATCTGAAGGTGACCTAAAAGTCCATATCTATCATATTCTTTTGTGAAGAACTCATAATCTTCTAAAAATTGATATATATCTCCTAATAAAATATCCGTATCACAAAAACCCCAATAATCATACCCAATTAGCTCTTCTTCAAAAATTAATCCATAAGCTGGTTTATAGTCACATAGTTTATATGGATTATTCAGCGAAATTTCAAAGTTAAATTTTGATTGAATTTTCTTCTTTAAATCAGAAAAGGTCATTCTATTAAAATGTATATTTCTTGCATTTAGTGAAGAGAACTGCTCTACTGGCTGATCCGTAAAAATTTCAAAATCAATATTCTTATTTCTTCTTGCTGTCATTAAAAAATATGGGAAAAATTTTGGAAATGCGCCAAAATATGGAATAATAATTTTTATTTTTTTCATTTACTTGAATCATCCTTTTTTAATTTTTTCTGTAATTATTAAATAGCTTCGAAACTATTTAATACAATTTGGAATATGATTACCCCCTCTATTCCATTTTCAAAAAATCATCTTAATAAATATTGGAGATTTGTTTGAATATAAACAAAAATTAACTTATTATTTTCAAAGAGGATTTTAGAATTTAGAGATTGTAATTAACCTAAGTAACAACAAAATCTATAGAATATTCCACCTAAACCACCCTCTATATTATTAGATTTTATCTCCACCTTTGTTCAACCAACTAACAACGTCAAAATAGCGATGATAAGTTTTTAAATCAATTCCAACATAACCTTGTTTTTCGGCTGATTTAAAATGAACTAAAGATGGTAAGTCACTATAATTCTTAGAAGAGAAGATAACCTTACTCTTGTATGGAAGCTCTTCGAACTCTTTCATCAATTCATAAGTACAAGCATCATTATCATTGAACTTGAAATACAAATTATCCCAATGAATTCTTTCCAAACGACGGTTCCATTTTTGAGTTGCTTCTTTTTCATCTGCATAATGTAAGAAATGCAATTCGATATCGTCTAAAAGGGCAAGTGGATAAGCATTATCAAAATCTTTAATGTATTTCGATTCCTTAACAAATTTCAAGGGCATATTCCCACTCAAATAGTGTTTTAAATTCTTAAGCATCTTAATGTAATCAGGAGAGAAAACAAACATCCCTACAAATGGAGTTTGATAAGGTAAGCCCAATTCCTGATAGACTTTTCCAGCCCAACAATTATCACAAATGATAGTAAAATTTTTATTCTTAAGTCTTCTTCTAGGAATAAAGTTAATAATTGGATAAACAATTGGTTTTAATTTATTCTTGATTTTTTCAATATTCATCTTAGTATTTCTTATATAACTCTGAGAAATTACGGATATAACTTTGTAATGAGAAGAGATCTTTTTGACGTTTGACCGATGCCTTGCCAAATTGCTCTCTCTTCTCAGTCTTCTCAACTAATTCTTGAATGACCTTCGACAATTCTGCAGGCTGATTTGGAGTGGCTAGGAGACCGTTTGCCCCCTCCTTCACCATTTCACAGACACCGCCATGACGGTAACCCACTACAGGTTTACCACAAGCCATTGATTCGAGAACTACAGTTGGTAGAGGATCTGGATTGGTGCTTGGCAAAACAAAGATATCAAACATATTATAGAGCTCTGTTGTCTGACTATAATAATCGATACGCTTGACTTGTCCGGCTACTGGTGAGTCTGATATTGCCTTTTCCAACTCATCAACACGCCACTCTTCACCTTCAAAAGCACTCCCTGCCAGAAAAGCTACTGCTTTTAGATTAGCCTTTAAGATCGGAGTCACTGCTTCCAAGAAATCGCCTTGACCTTTCCAAGCATTCACGCGACCAACCATTCCGATAACCAAGGCATCCCGTGCGATACCAAACTGGTCACGAACTGCGCTGGCATCCATTTCATGATAGGCACCATTGTCAACACCATTATAGATGACCTGAACTTGGTCATTTTTTACAAAGCGAGACTGCTTGACGTGGTTAGCTACAGCATTTGAAACCGTCACAATCGTATCAGCATAACGTCCCATCAAAAAGTTGATAAAATCTGAGATTGCTTTTGGTTTCACAATAATTTCATGCACATGCCAAATCAAAGGAAGTTTCAATTTACGTTTGAGATAAATCCCCTCAAGTACTGCAGTAGTATTATTGTGAAGGAGGGTAATGCCATTTTCCTTAGCATATTTAGCAATTTGCTTTGAATAACGATTATAAGAGCCAAAATACTCAAGGATTCCCTTAGGATTAAAATACTTACGGCGCAAGATTGGATAATCAATTACTTTTACCTTAGCTCCAACCTTTTCCAATGCACCCACTAAGACGCCATCGTTGGGCAAGATGACATGAGCCTCAAAGGCTTCTTTCTCCAAACCTTTAATAAGCTCCAACAAAACCTTGTCAGCACCATACATTTCGGCACCAGCGTGAAGATATAAAATTTTCTGCATTTCTATCCTTTAAATACTTTCTCGTAGTCTGTGACAATTTTACCCCATGTAAAGGCTTGAGCAATACGCTTGCTTGATTTCTTATTAAAGGCTTCAATAGATTGTTTATCTAAACGTTCAGCCTGATCAATGACACTTGCCAACTGGTCTTTCTTCCAATAAAGAGCACCATCTTCACCGACTTCACGGTTAAAACCAACATCTAGCAACAAATTTAGTTTTGTGGCTGCTAGAGCTTCCAGTAGAGAAGGATTGGTCCCTCCAACCTCATGCCCATGGAAATAGGCAAAGGCATTTTCACGAATGTACTTGAGCAACTCTTGATCATAAACAGTCCCGACAAATTTGACCCTAGGATCTTTGTCAAAACCCGTATCCTGTAACAACTGGTCGTAAAATTTATTCTGCTCCACATTTGTGATGAGGACAAAGTCTTTCTGAGACTTAGATTTGATAAATTCACGAATCATAGCTTCGTAGTTGTTTTCAGGAACGAATCTCCCCACCACTAAATAATAGCCATTTTCGCTAACTCCTTTTTCCTGATACCAATCTCGAACTTTGGCATCTTCTGCTTTCAGACTTGAAGGAGCTGTATCTGTCCCATAGGCAATATAGGTGGTCTCTGGTTGATACTGTTTATAATCCTCTTGGATATATTTTTCGATATTTTTGCTATCACATACCAGTAAATCAGCATGCTTGACCATGAGTTGCTCTGAGAATTTCCAGTACTTACGAACCGGTAGGCTCCACTTTGCTCGCAACCATTCATGGCCATCTGGATTCACAAGCAAACGGCCACCGATATCACGAATCTTTTTCTTAAGTCCAGAAATAAATGGCCCGATGCGACAAGCCAGAATGTAAAAAATGGGAGCTTCGTCCTTGTTTTCCTTAGCCATTTCAATAGCCTTGTTGACTGCTGCAATATCGTAAGCGATGGCGCGAGCTGGTCCGATATTAGGCACATCAACATTGAAACAAATGGCTCCATTATGCTCAAACCGGTCTTCCGTGATACCAGACTTGGCTGAATTTTCACGCATACAAGCAACATAATATTTTATGTTGCTATCTTTTTGATATTCTGTTAATTTTTCAACAAAAGTTTCAAAACCTCCATATTTGGCAGGAATCCCTTTTGAACCAATGATATAAACTGATTTTCTCATATCACTCCTACTTTATTTTATAATAAAACAAAAATTACTTTGCTCCATCTTTCATTACTACAACTTTTATAGTCTTCAATAAAATTTCAATATCTTTCCAAATTGTCCAGCCATCTAAATAAGTAACATCTAACTTCACCACATCATCAAAGTTTTTAATATTACTTCTACCACTAATCTGCCAAAGGCCTGTAATTCCAGGTTTAAAACTGAGACGACGTTTTTGTTCGGGTGTATACTTCATATACTCATCTAAGGTTGGTGGTCTAGTACCAACTAAACTCATATCGCCTTTTAGAACATTCCAAAATTGTGGCAATTCATCTAGACTCGTCTTTCTAATAAAGTACCCTATCTTTGTCACACGTGGATCATTTTCAATCTTAAACATCCCACCCTGCATCTGGTTCTGACTCATCAAGTCCTTCTTGATTTCCTCTGCGTCTACTCTCATAGAACGGAATTTATAAAATTTAAATATACGTCCATTTCTACCAACCCTATCCTGGGCAAAAATAGCAGGCCCTCCATCTTTTTTTATCAAAGGAACAAGAAAAATAGACACTATACCACAAATCACTAGACCAAATAAGGATCCGATTATATCCATCATTCGTTTTAAAGCAACATCACTAGAACGATAAAAGGTTGTTGAAAAATTAACCACACTAGAATTCCCAAAACGTTGAATCTCTTTTTCACTATTGGTCACAAAATCTAAAGCAGCTATATTGACAGCTACTGGTAATCCCATCGTTTCAAATTGAGAAACAAAGTCTGCAATTAAAAAGCTTTCGCTTGGGAGATTAATCACCACTTGGTCTACGACTGATCTCGTAGCATAGGTTACCAGATTATCCAGCTTAACTACTTCTACACCATAAAACTGAAATTGCTCATCATCTACAATACAAATAGCCGAAACATAGCCATACTCATAACTAGAAAGTTGTTTTAGTGCTCTCTCAACTCGTGCACGTGTGGTCACTAGCAAGATACGCTGAGTATATTTTTTTTGAAGTGATAGATATTTCCAAATCTTACGAATCCAAATATTGACAATCATTAGCATAATTGAATTTACAGTCACAATGCATAATAGATCAGCTAATGATAAATATGGTATATTTGGTTCTAAAATAGGAAAAACTATACAGGATAAGAAAATATAAACCAGTATATATTTTAATGTTTGTATACATTCCTCTGCAAGGGTCCGGTATTTGAAATTTTTACTATATGCACCAATGTAGTAAGAAACAGTGTGAACCACCATCAGAAATGCCAGAAGTTCATGACTAGCTAATACAAACGATAACAGATAAATTGGAAACAGTTGTATTATGAGAATCTCTAATTTTCGAATATTTGATACTTCTCTCAAAACTACCTCCTAGGTAACTCTACCTACTTCTTTTTCCCATAATTTCCATAGGAACCATAGGCTCCATAACCACCATAAGCTCCGTATTTTTCAACTTCGGTGTTGAACTTATTTAGAACTACACCTAAAAAAGGAGTTCCTGTTTGTTCTAATTGTTCCTTCGCCTTTAAGACATCACGTCGTTTTGTCTCTCCAGCTGCCGTAACCAAGATAGAAGCGTCACATTTTTGTGTAATGATAGCGGCGTCAATAACCATCCCAATCGGTGCAGTATCCACAATGACATAGTCAAAATACTTACGTAGGGTATCAATCATGGTATGGAAATTTTCACTCTGCAGGAGAGCCGTTGGGTTAGGTGATACCGGTCCTGCCTGAATAACAAATAGGTTATCAATATTGGTATCACAGAGACCATTTGAAAGATCAGTAGTTCCTGCTAAGAAGTCAGTTAAACCAGTAATTTTTTCCCTCGACTTGAAGACACCAGACATAACTGAATTACGGATATCCGCATCAACTAGCAATGTTTTATAGCCTGCACGCGCGAAAGCCCAGGCGATATTAGTTGACGTTGTAGATTTCCCTTCACCAGGTTTGACCGATGAAATAGCAAGAACTTTCAAATTATCACCACTCAATTGAATATTGGTACGCAAAGCATTATAGTGTTCTTCAGCTTTTTTAGCAAAATCTAAACGCTTTTTTGAGATTTCTAATGTTGGCATGTTTTCTCCCTTACTTTAACTTATCCAAATCTGGAACAATTCCTAAAAGTGCAATCTGCATGACTTCTTCGACATCTTCTGGTCGCTTGACACGATCGTCCAATAATTCAAGTAATAAGACCGAAACAACCATTACTGCACCACCTACTAGAAAAGCAAGTACAGTATTACGACGAATATTAGGTGATGAAGGTGTTAAAGCTGGTCGTGCTTCCTCTAGTGTTGTTACATCAGACACACGAGTTACCTTGATGATTTTTTCAGCTGCCACTTCACGAAGAGCATTTGCGATACGACTTGCTTCTTCTGGTTGGACATCTTTTACCACGATTGACACGATACGAGTATCTACAGGTACTGTCACCTGGATTTTCTTAGTTAGTTCTTTAACTGTTTTCTCTAATTTAAGATTTGAAATGACTTTCTCCAGTACATCTTGTGAAAGAATAATTTCCTTATAGTCTTTTACAAGATAGGTACCTGCCTGCAAATCCTGATTCGTCAACCCTGTATTTTCAGATTGATTGCGACTAACAACATAGATTCGTGTTGTACTAGCATATTCCGGTTTCAACACAAAACTACTCAAGCCAAATGCAAGTACAGCTGTCACAACCGCAGTTAGCATGATAACGAGTTTCTTCTTCCAAAGGATTTTAAATAATTGAACAACATCAATTCCGATTTCTTTATTTTCTTTCATGTCAACTCCTAAATAATTTGATCTTCCAAGATAAAGCGAGAATTTTCGATAAACAATTCTCTCGCCTTTCTTTCACCGTATTGTTTTGAGACGATCTCATAAGCTTCTTTCATGTAAGGCGGTCTTTGGTCTAAATTGTGCATATCACTAGCAACAAAATGTACCAAATCACGCTCTAGGAAATAGCGAGCTCGTTTCTTCATAAATTTATATTTATCCCCAAATAACTTTGGTTTTAAAATACTTGAACTATTGATTTGAGTGTAGCAACCCATATCAATCAACTCTTTTACCCGTTTTTCGTTATTTTCTAATTCATGATAACGTTCAATATGGGCAACTACAGGCGTTATCCCAAGCATAAGAACATTGCTCAAGGCAGTATGGATTTCCCTGTAAGGGGTAGTCATACTAAACTCAATGAGAGCATAGCGTGTCCCATTAAGACTTGGAATTACCTGTTTTTCTAACTTCTCAAGCACATCATGGGTATAATAAATTTCTGCTCCATAGAGAATGTTCAAATCTGGAGCCACTTCCTTGGCTAGTTCCTTCACTTCTTTGAAATTTGCCTCTATCGTCTCCTCAGGAGTTTCAAACATTCCTTTTCGTCTATGCGATGTCGATACAATAGTCCGTACCCCTTGCCTATAAGCTTCTGTCAAAAGCGCCTTACTTTCTTGCTTAGATTTTGGACCATCATCCACACCAAATACAATATGCGAATGAATATCAATCATTTTGTCTTATTTCCCTTCCATCACATCATTGATGGCAGCCTTGACTGACTCTAAACTGCTATCACTTATCTCCATCATGTAGAGGTTACTATCAGGCATGGCATAGGATGGTAAGTCCATACGCCCTGTCCCTTTAAGATCTTGTGAATTGATCTTATAAGTTCCACCACTTTCAAGTTGGGCATTAACCAAATTCATCATGGTTTCAAGTGGCATATTGGTTTGAATCGAATCTTGCAGCCCTTTTATAATACTGTCATAATTTTTCAAAGCTTCTGTAGAGGTTAATTTTTGCAGTATGGCAACAATGACCTTTTGCTGGTTACGACCACGATCCCGGTCTCCATCTGCCAGAGAATAGCGCTCACGCACAAAACCAAGAGCTTGCTCCGAATCAAGATGTACATTCCCTATAGGAAAATGAAACTTACCATGTAATGATGTAAAATCCTGATCATTATAAACATCAACTCCACCGAGAAGATCAATCAATTTCAAGAAAGAAGTGAAATTCAAACGAGCATAATAGTTCAGGTCAATACCGTAGAGATTTTCTAGTGTATGAATGGAAGCATCTACCCCATAAATCCCCGCATGGGTCAACTTATCCTTTTGGTTGTTGCCTCCATCTGCAATTGGAACATAGGAATCACGAGGTGTTGTTGTTAAGAGAATCTTTTTAGTTTCGCGATTCACTGTCATAATGATATTGACGTCCGAACGAGAAACTGAACTGATTGGACCGTAAGTATCAATTCCGCTGATATAAACGTTGAAACTGTCACCTTTGACATCTTTTGGAGTTTCAACCGTCTTGGTTAATTCTTTGGTATAGATTTTCTTAATTTTCGAAGCATAGTCAGGATATTCTGATTCGATAATATTTTCAAAGACACTGTTTAGAAGGATTGCCTTTGTATCACCGGCAAGTAAGCTCTTATAGGCCGCAAGATAGGAGCTACTTTCTTCGACTGTCAATTCCTTATTTTGACTCGTCTTAATATCAGCGATTAACTTTTGAATATTCTCATTATCCGTACCTGTTGGCCCCATAACACTAGATAATTGGGCAACATTATTGATATCGCTATCCTTTAAAACGACGACACTGAGAGAATACTCTGAATAATTTGAAGTTGCATTAATATGACTTGTAAATCCTACAAATTGTTGCAGAGCAAATACAGAAACTGAACTCACTAACACAGCAAGTGTTAAAAAGAAAATCGTGAACTTTTCTGCTTTTTTATAAATTATTAATATTGCAGCAATCACAGCCACCATCAAAGCAAAAACTACGACCACTATATTAATGTGCCTGAAAGCAAGTATATTGTACTTAAAGATTAAGAACAATAAAAAACCAACTAACAATAAATAAATAGTCAGCAAAACTATATTAACACTTCGCTTCACTTTCTGTGAACGTGATTTTTTAAAACGTCTACTCATGATTAACACCTATACATTTAATGCTACTATTATATCACTTTTTTACGATAAATTCTACATTTACCGAGTTTATAAACATCTCTTGATATATAAATGGGGTCATATCGACTTTCACTTTCTCACTATAACAAGTAATACTGTTTCCCAAGAGAAGGGACGATGTTTTTATCTTTTTGAGACAATAAAGTCAGTAGATTTTTACAAATTTACTACAATTATTGACTTGAAATAATTTTTTCGATATACTTTCAGTATAATATATAATTTTTTATATAAATATTTTGATAACAGAGAGCACATCAATGAAAAATGAATTTACTGTAAGAATTGAACATTTAAAAATGATACAGACTAACATAGCAAGAATGGCATCAAACTCATTCATCGTGAAAGGATGGGCTATAACATCGATTGGAGCAATGTATGCATACTGGTTAACAAATAAAAATAATTTCCTCTTATGGATAATACTGTGCGCTACAATATTATTTTGGTTCCATGATGCTTATTATTTAATGGTAGAAAGAGCATTTCGAAAATTATATGACAAAATTAGAATGGAAAAAATTTCTAGAAATAGAATCGAAACATTTGAAATGACGCCAATATTTCACGAGAGTATTTTCTGCGTAGCTTTTTCAAGAAAAATAGTATTATTACCGTACGGTCTGATTTCAATAATCACTGTAATAATTCTGATTTGTAATACGAAGTAAGGAGGCAGAAATGGTAGAAAAAAATACCTCTGATTCAGTTAAGTTAAGTCGTACATATTTATTAGAAGAGTACGGAATCCCACTAATGGATGAACTTGAATTTCATCCTGCTATCATTGACTTTACAGACACACTTATCAAAATAATAAAAAAACTTGAGGATAAAATACTAGATATAACGTCGAAAAATACAAAATATAATCCTAGAAATTACTTTCTGACACGTAGCGAACTACTTATCCTTTTATCAATAGATAGAGACTACTCCGTAAATGAATATCAAGATAACGATGTTGCTATAAAAGCAATTATTGACCATGTATTTAATAAAAACAAGGATAGTGTACTAGATATTAGAAGAGTATTTGAAAATATAGTTAGCCAAATCAATCAATATTTAGGAAAAAACTTCGATACTTTGACAAACGAAATTGATGGAAAATATTCAGAAAACTCTATTCCAGAATGGTTATCTAAACTGAATTCTAAATATCAGCCTAAAAACATGCCGAAAGTATTTTTATCGCATGCATATACTGATCAGCTATTCACAATCGCTTTGTTTAAGTGTTTATATGATAACGGTATATATCTATATGTAGATTGGATGCATAACACAAAAATGCAAACACTTAAGTTAAAGGATAGTTTAATTAGAGAATTGAACTCATCTCATCAAATTTTATTTCTTAGAACCTTGAATAGCGAGTTAAAATTGAGAGGAGGGAATAATCAAATAAGACAATGGTGTGCGTGGGAAATTGGCTGTTTTGATTGCATAAATCAATACAATAACAACAATAATAAATTCTATTTTAATGTCTATATAGATAGTACGACTCCTCGAAGTGACATGATTGATGGCTATAAGCCAATGACTGGGATTATGCCATTTGTTGGAATTACATAGAAAAATAAAGAGCATAAAAATGTTATTTCGTATTAATGCGATAACTCTCAAATGTTACATAAATAATCCAAAAAATCTGGGCAAAACTCAATTTCAGGAAAAATGAAGCAAATCTTCTCATAATAGAACGCATAATATCAAGACTTCAACACTTGATACTATGCGTTTTCTAATTTTAAAGACTTTTTGACCAGTCTTTGAAATTCTGTGTATATCTTCTTAGTTGCTCTTTGATTTTCATTGAGCATTAAACAATCAAACTCAATATTGCATTTCATTCACAATTCAACATAACCAGACAACTACCAGCCCGTATAGCAAAAAACAGCCCTATTAAGACAGCTTTATAAAAACCATCCCATAGAACTGCTCATCATTATTTAACATGATTTTCTGCTTCTTTTTGAGTTTTTTCGATTGCTTTTTTGCTTTCTTGCTCCCATTTAGTCTTGGCTTCTTCAAATTGCTTAGTCGTCACAGTGTCTTTTTGCAGTTTCATGTACTTGTAGTTATTGCCATCACCCTTGATACCAACCAATGAATAGCCTCTTGTAAATGGCGTTACTTTGGTTACAGATGCTGTACCACCACTTGACATGGCTGACATAATGAGAGAGTTATCAATCATCCAAGCCTGTGCTTCAGCATATTTTTCATAGCGTTTGGCTACATCTTTATTTTCACTATCTGCATCTTTGAGCATCTTAGTGTAGGTATCAAGCCCCAAGCTAGCAATCTTCGCTTTATCTTCCTTGGCATCTAGACCAAAAATCTTAAGATAGAATCCATCCTCTGCATTGAAAGGATTGAGGTAAGTAGATGGATCCTGATAATCCGCTACCCAACCATCAAAACTTAAATCATAATCTCTTGCATTGGGAGTAGGAGCTAAGAAGGCTACGTTATTATACTCATCTGTAGAGAGTTGTTGAACGTCAATAACAAGATTATCAGCACCTAAAACAGACTCAAGAGTCTGTTTCACAGAATTCATACCAGTCACAGCATTTTTATTTGTCTGATCAACAGCTATATCCAAGTGAATTGGGAAGGTCACACCTTGACTTGCCAAGTCTTTTTTAGCTTCTGCAAATTTTACTTGGGCTTTTTCTTTGTTAAAATAGGCATCCTGAGCATCTGCCAAGTTAATACCTGACCATTCTGTGCCATAGTTGACCAATTTAGAAGCGACTACTTCTCCAAAGGTCTTGTCTCCAACTTGGACAAATGTAGGAGGAACTAGAGTGTTACGAAGGGTCTTGCTAGCCGCTTCTTCCCCATTTGATTGGGCAGAATAGGCTGTGCGGTCCAAGGCAAAGTTCACCGCTTGACGGAAGTTCTTGTTCAAGACAGCGGTCTCAGTTGACTTCTTCTGCTCATCTGTCGTTTTAGATGTATGGTTGTAAGCCTTACGATTGACGTTGAAATTGAAATACCAAGAAGTCTTGTCCTGCAAGCTATAGACGATATTATCCTTATATTTCTCCTTGGTCTTAGCAAAGTTAGAACTATTTGGATAAACCCCAGCGATTGAGTAGGCTCCACTTTCAAAGTTACGGATGGTCAATTCTTGGTCTGAGCCATCAAAATAAGCCAATTTTACGTGTTCAATCGATACTTTGTCATGATCATAGTAATGCGGATTCTTCACATACTCGATCGATGACTTTGATGTGAAATCTTTTAACAAGTAAGGTCCACTGTAAAGAATGCTATCTGGAGATAGGGTTCCAAAATCTTTCCCTTTTGAATTTAAAAACTCTTCGTTTACTGGGAAAAGAATACTGTTGGTTGTTTTTGAATTCCAGTAAGGCTCTGGGCGTGTCAAAGTGTACTCAATAGTCTGGTCATCAATGGCCTTCACCCCAACCTTAGAAAAGTCAGAATCCGCTCCTGTAATATAATCATTCAATCCCTTGATTGAATTTTGAATCAGGTCAATGGCCTGTGATTTATTATCCACTGCATACTTGATACCTGTCACAAAATCTTGTGCCTTAACTGGGGCGTACTCTTCACCGTCAGCTGTGAACCATTTGGCATCTTTTCTCAATTTGTAGGTATAAGTCAGACCGTCGTTCGAAACAGACCAGTCTTCTGCCAAAGATGAAACTAGATTCCCATAATTGTCATTTTCAAGCAAACCATCAACTAGGTTGGTTATAATCGATGTATTATCGGCGTAATAGTCTAATAAATAGTTAAATGTAGTTGGATTTCCACTAAAGGTTGATGAGTAAGTTTTTGTATCTGAACCTGATTGACCGCAAGCAGCTAAAAGCAGAGCAGCCACAAAAGTCAGGCCTGCACTAAGGACACGCTTTTTGGTATTCATCTTCTTTCTCCTTTATGTTAGTTTTTATAACATAAGTTTATTTTACCAAATTAGTGGGGATTTGTAAAGTTAATTGAATTTCTATAATGGAAGTTTATAAACTCTAGGCATTAAAAAAACAAAGGATTTCTGTCTTTCATACAGTCTTCCCTTGTTTTTATGCGATTTATTGATTAAAAATTATTTGTGAAAACAAGCCTAAACTCATTTTACGTGTTTTTCTAAATCCTTTTGATACTGAGCATTCGATTCCAGTTTTTCCTTTTGCCACTTTTTGAAGGCCGCATCATACTCTTTCGTTGTCACAATATCATTTTGAAGTTCCATTCCTTTAAAAATAAACGGATCCCCCTTAATACCGACCTGTGAATAAGCTTTGGTAAATGGAACAGTACGACTAACCATAGGAGAGCCCCCTGAAGAAGCAACTGGAATAAGAAGTGAACTATCAGTAACCCAAGCCTGTGCTTTGGCATACTTTTCGTATCGTTTATCAAGATTACTTATCTCAGAAGCCGCATCATCCAAGAGCTTCTTGTATTCATCCAAGCCAACTTTCGCCATAACTTCAGGATCCTTGCCCTTTGTTATACCTAGATGTTTCAAGGCAGAACCCTTCTTAGCATCTAAAATATTGAGATAGGTTGCTGGATCTTGGTAATCTGGTCCCCAACCTGTTCCGTTCAAATCATAATCTTTTTGGGTTGGAACTTTAGCTTGAGAAGTAATACTTTCCTTCTCATTATCTGTCATTTGAAGAACATCTATAATTACATTCTCCGTTCCAAGCGTTTCTTCAATTGATTGTTTTAGCGAATTGGTTTGTTGAACCGCAACTACATCAGTTTGCTCAACAGGCACATCCAAATGAATCGGGAAACTCACTCCCTTAACTTGCAATTCTGACTTCGCTTTTTCAAATGCAGATTTAGCCTTTGTTGGATTGTAAATTGTATCCTTACCATCTGTGAGAGTCACATCTTTCCACTGTTCTCCATATTTCAGTAGTTCATCCTGAGCCAACTGTCCGAAGGTCTTACCTGCTACTTGAACATAATTATCTGGCACTAGACTATTACGAATAATCTTATCCGCACCCTCTTCACCGTTTAATTGAGCTGTATAGGCGTGGCGATTAAATGCAAAATTAAGAGCCTGACGGAAGTTCTTATTGAGAAGAGCTTCTTTTGTTGATGTTTTTTGTGACTCATCTGTTTTAGCTGTTTTATTGTAAGACTGGCGGTTTACGTTCACAGTGAGGTAGTAGCTTGTTGCCTCTTGTGGACTATAAACAATCTTATCTCCGTACTCTTTCTTAGTTGACTCAAAGTTTGAGCTTGCTGGAAAAAGACGTGCAGTGGTATAGGCACCTTGTGTAAAGCTACGAATTAAGGATTCTTGATCTGAACCATCATAGAATGTCAATTTAACATTATCAATTTTAACATTGTCCTTATCCCAATAGTTAGGATTTTTTTCATATTCAATCACAGATTTAGAAATCAAAGATTTCAAAAAATATGGACCATTGTAAAGAATACTTGATGGGGTTGGCGCTCCGTAATCCTTGCCTGTTGCATTCAAAAATTCTTCATTTACAGGAAGCATGGTTGCTGTGGTTACTTTAGAGTTCCAAAAACTTTCCGGGTTATTAAGGGTATATTCTACCGTATAATCATCAAGAGCCTTCACACCTACAGTTGAGAAATCATTTGTCTCACCACTAACATAGGCCTCTAAACCTTTGATTGATTTTTCAATCAAAGAAAGACCATCTGACTTACCATCTGCTGCATGTTTCAGACCTGTAACAAAATCCTGAGCCTTAACTTCTGCATACTCCTCCCCTTCAGAAGTATACCACTTCACTCCCTTACGAAGTTTGTAAGTGTAAGTCAAACCATCAGCTGAAACAGTCCAATCCTCTGCTAAAGACGGAACAAGATTCCCATATTTATCATTCTCTAAAAGACCATCAACAACATTACCAATCACGTCAGAGGTCGAACTTTTACTCGTAATGCTATAATCCAAGGAAGACGGATCTACTGCATAAACATAAGAAAAACTCCTCGGGGCATCTGCTTTCTTATCACTTTTCCCACAAGCCGTTAAAAGAAGGACTGCACTCATCGTTAATCCTGCTCCTAAAATCCACTTTTTAGATTTCATAACCAAACTCCTTTAGTAATATGTTATTTCCACCATTATACTCTATTTTATTCTAAATGCAAGAGCTTTCGACAGATTTTTTAGAAAATTCTAAAAAATATTTTTAAAAGAGTTCTCTAAAAAACTTTTAGCAAAACCTCAAACTCTATAAGCTTGAGGTTCTCACTTTTTAGTCAGTCATTTCCACACAGAAAGCATCCCATGGAGCCAAGTTTTGTTTTTCAAAGACTTCTTGAGCTAAGGTGTTTTCAATCAAGACTGATTTGACGCTTCCTTCTACGGTCAAGTCTTGCTCTTCATTGGACAAGTTAGCTACGACTAAGAATCGACGGTCACCATCTTTACGGATATAAGCAAAGACCTTGTCAGCTGTTTCCAATAGTTCAAAGTCAGCTCGAATCAGCCAGCTGTTCTCCTTACGGATTTGGACCAACTTCTGATAGGTATAGAAAATAGAATCTGGATTTGCCAGCGCTTCTTGAACGTTGATTGCTTGATAGTTTGGATTGACTGCCAACCAAGGTTTACTTGTCGAGAATCCAGCGTTTTTGCTCTCATCCCATTGCATCGGAGTACGGGCATTATCACGTCCAATGACACGGATACTGTCCATGATTTCTTCCAGTGAAACACCTTTGTCAAGAGCCTCACGCGCATAGTTAAGAGATTCAATATCTTCTACTTGGTCCAGCGTTTCAAAGGGATAGTTGGTCATCCCAATTTCCTCACCTTGGTAGATATAAGGAGTCCCTCTCATGAGATGAAGCAAGATAGCAAAGGCTTTGGCAGATTTTTCGCGGTATTCTTGGTCATTTCCCCAGATTGAGACGATACGAGGAAGGTCATGATTATTCCAGAAGAGCGAATTCCAGCCATCTTCAACTCCTAACTCTGTCTGCCATTTGTTGAAAATCTCTTTTAACTTGGCAATATTCAGCTCTTTTTGATAGTGCCATTTAGGCTGACCTTCCTGATACTGAAGACAGATATGCTCAAACTGGAAGACCATAGACAACTCTTGCCCCTTTGGATCCGAGTAGAGCTTAGCAATCTCTGGCGTTGCTCCCCATGTCTCTCCCACTGTCAAAAGATTCTTATCTCCAAAGGTCGCCTGATTCATTTCCTTGAGATAGGGATGGAGCATAGGACCATTATTGACTACCTTCTCGTCAGGAATTTTCCCAATCATGTCAATGACATCCATACGGAAACCGCCAATGCCTTTATCAATCCAGAAGTTCATCATCTCATAGATTTTCTGGCGAAGTTTTTCATTTTCCCAGTTAAGATCGGGCTGTTTCTTGCTGAAAAAGTGGAGATAGTACTGACCCGACTTTTCATCGTATTCCCAAGCAGAACCACTAAAGATAGAATCTAAATCGTTAGGTTCATCCCGCCAGATATAGTAGTCTCTCTCAGGGCTGTCAGGATTTTCACAGGCCTCGACAAACCAAGCATGTTCATCCGAGGTATGATTGACTACCAAGTCCATGATGATACGAATATCACGCTTCTTAACTTCTGCGATGAGTTGGTCCATATCCTCCATGGTTCCAAAAATAGCTGTAATCGCTTGATAATCAGCAATATCGTAGCCATTATCGTCCATAGGGCTGTCATAAACGGGAGAAAGCCAAATCGCCGTGATTCCTAACTTAGCTAAATAGTCTAACTTACTGGTAATACCTGGCAAATCACCAATTCCATCTCCATTACTATCCATAAAGCTCTTAGGATAAACTTGATAGACTACGGCATTGTGCCACCATTTTTCTTGCATCTTCTTACCTCATTATTTTCATGATTTATAGTCTATGATAGCGCTTTTCGAAATTTTGTGCAAGCGTTTGCCTAATCTTTTTGATTCCTTTTTTAACTCCACAGTTTCCTAACTGCCAATTTTTTATTATAATAGAGGTCAGAGGTAAAAAAATGAAAAAACAAGCTTTTAGTTCTGAACAATATTTGAATCTACAGCGCGACCACATTTTGGAGCGCATTAACCAATTTGACGGCAAGCTCTACTTGGAGTTTGGTGGCAAAATGCTAGAAGATTTCCACGCTGCTCGTGTTCTTCCTGGATATGAGCCAGACAACAAAATCAAGCTCTTGCAAGAGTTGAAAGAGCAGGTTGAGGTTGTGATTGCCATTAACGCTAGCAACATCGAACATTCCAAAGCACGTGGTGACTTGGGCATTTCTTATGACCAAGAAGTTCTTCGTTTAATTGACAAATTCAATGAATTAGGCATTTTTGTTGGCTCAGTGGTCATTACACAGTACGCTGGCCAACCAGCTGCAGATGCCTTCCGCAACCAACTCGAGAAAAACGGAATTGAGTCTTATCTTCATTATCCAATCAAAGGATATCCGACGGATATGGACCACATTATTTCTCCTGAAGGTATGGGGAAAAACGACTACATCAAAACCAGTCGCAACTTGATCGTCGTAACTGCTCCTGGACCTGGTTCTGGAAAATTGGCAACTTGTATGTCCAACATGTACCACGACCAAATCAATGGTATCAAGTCTGGTTACGCTAAATTTGAAACCTTCCCAGTTTGGAATCTTCCCCTTCATCACCCAGTCAATTTAGCCTACGAGGCTGCCACAGCTGACCTTGATGATGTCAACATGATTGACCCCTTCCATCTCCAAACCTACGGAGAAACCACTGTCAACTACAACCGTGATATCGAGATTTTCCCAGTGCTCAAGCGCATGTTGGAACGCATTCTTGGAGAGTCTCCATACGCTTCTCCGACAGATATGGGTGTCAACATGGTTGGTTTCGCTATTACAGATAATGAGGCTGCTATCGAAGCCTCTAAACAAGAAATCATCCGTCGCTACTATCAGACTGTTCTTGATTTCAAGGCCGAAAAAGTGGGCGAATCTGCTGTCAAGAAAATTGAGTTGCTTATGAACGACCTCGGTATCACACCTGCAGACCGCAAGGTTGCTGTCGTTGCGCGTCAAAAAGCAGAAGAAACTGGCGGACCAGCCCTAGCCCTTGAATTACCAAATGGGGAAATCGTCACAGGTAAGAACTCAGAACTCTTTGGCCCTACAGCCGCTGCTCTTATCAACGCCATCAAAAAATCAGCTGACATCGCTAAAGAAGTAAAACTGATCGAGCCTGAAGTTGTTAAGCCAATCCAAGGTCTTAAAATCGATCATCTCGGTAGCCGCAATCCACGCCTTCATTCAAATGAAATCCTGATTGCACTGGCTATCACAGCTACAGAAAATCCTGATGCTGCTCGTGCTATGGAAGAACTTGGCAACCTCAAAGGAAGCGAAGCTCACTCAACTATCATCTTGACAGATGAAGACAAGAATGTCCTTCGTAAACTGGGTATCAACGTAACCTTTGACCCATACTACCAATATGACCGCTTGTATCGTAAATAAAGATTTCAACCTCTCCACTCTCGGAGAGGTTTTCTCTCTATCTCAAGAGCCGGCTTTATGTTATAATGAAAGGAGAAAACTGAAAGGATTTACCATGTCAAAAGAAGTTATTGTTGAAAGTTTTGAACTTGACCACACCATTGTTAAAGCACCCTATGTTCGCTTGATCGGGGAAGAAACAGGACCAAAGGGAGACATCATCTCCAATTATGATATTCGCTTGGTGCAACCAAATGAAGACTCGATCCCTACCGCTGGCCTTCACACCATCGAGCACCTCTTAGCAAAACTCATCCGTACCCGCATCGACGGTATGATTGACTGTTCACCATTTGGCTGCCGTACAGGTTTCCACATGATTATGTGGGGACGTCATACTAGCGCTGAGATTGCGGCTGTTATCAAGGATTCGCTCAAGGAAATCGCTGAGACTACTACTTGGGAAGATGTCCCTGGAACAACCATCGAATCTTGCGGTAACTACAAAGACCACAGCCTCTTTTCTGCTAAGGAATGGGCTAAACTCATTCTAGAACAAGGGATTTCAGATGATGCCTTTGAACGTCATGTGATTTAAACGTAAAAAAGGAACCAGTTTTTTCAGCCGGTTCCTTCTTTTTTATTCTCAAAATCTTGGCTTATACTCAATGAAAATCAAAAAGCAAACTAGGAAGCTAGCCACAGACAGTACTTGAGTACGGCAAGGCGAAGCTGACGTGGTTTGAAGAGATTCTCGAAGAGTATTAGGCTTTCTCACGAATAACCAAACCACCATCTTCCATATCTGCTTCTAGGTGTTTGGCATCTAGGTAATCCAAGTGGAAGTCTGTCACCTTATCCCGAATTTCTTGTTCAACCACGCGACGGAGAGGACGAACACCCATGACTTCATCATAGCCTTCTTCTGTGATATAGTCTTTAGCCACTTGACTGACTACTAAATCAATGTCTTTCTTAGCCAAGGTTTGGTTAACTTCAGCCAACATCAAGTCCACAATTTTAGAAAGATCTTCCTTAGTCAAGTGCGAGAACTCGATAACCGCGTTAAAGCGGTTGAGGAACTCTGGACGGAAGAATGGTTTCAAACGGTCCATCAATTCTGGTTTGTCCGCATCTTCTGTCAAGTTGGCTTCATAGCCAAAACCAGCATTTGAAGTCGCAATAATGACAGTGTTCTTGAAGTTTACTGTATTTCCTTGACCATCTGTCAAACGACCATCATCTAGAACTTGGAGGAGAAGGGTAATGACTTGAGGATCAGCCTTTTCAATCTCATCCAAGAGAATGATAGAGTAAGGATTGCGACGCACACGCTCTGTCAAGGTATTGCTATTGTCATCATAACCCACATAGCCTGCTGTTGTACCGATTAGCTTAGAAACGGCTGTTCGATCACTGTATTCAGACATATCCAAACGGATGATTGCGTCCTTAGTTCCAAACATATCTAGCGCCAATTGTTTAGCAAGTTCAGTCTTACCAACTCCAGTTGGACCTACAAAGAGGAAGCTACCAATTGGGCGATTACCTTCATCAAAACCGGCACGATTACGACGGATGGCACGGGCTACAGCTTCAACTGCCTTGTCTTGGCCGATAACCTTGTCTTGCAAGCGACGAGCCATATCTTTCAAACGTTCGATATCTGACGCTCCCATTTGTGACACTGGGATACCCGTCATTCGTTCAACAGATTCAGCCACATCGTTGACACTTGCAGTCACTTTCATATCTTCTGTGTGGTTTTCGATTTTCTTTTCCAATTCTGCAATACGTGTTTTATAGTTTAGAGCTGCTTCAAAATCTTCTGACTCAACTGCTTTTTCTTGCTTGTCTTTTTCTGCCTCAATTTCACGTTCAACAGCATGCACATCTGTTACTGGATGTTGTGCTGCCAAGTGAGCTGCCGTAACATCGACAAGGTCGATAGCCTTATCTGGCAAGCTACGTTGAGGAATATACTGAACAGAATAATCCACCGCTGCTTTCAAAACTTCATCTGGCAAGATGACATTGTGGTGTTGTTGATAGAGGTCACGAATTCCTTGAAGAATTTTATATGTATCCTCTGCTGAAGGAGCATTGACCTTGACTTCGTTGAAACGACGAGCAAGAGCTGCATTCTTCAAGATGGTGTTACGGTATTCGTCTTGAGTCGTTGCCCCAATCACTGTCAATTCACCACGAGAGAGGGCTGGCTTGAGAATATCCGCAAGCCCCTTAGAACCACTGTCTCCACCAGTGCTACCAGCGCCGAGAATTTGGTGAATTTCATCAAAGAAGAGAATAATATTCCCTGCTTCTTTCACTTCATTTACTAGGTTTTGAACGTTTTCTTCAAAACTACCGCGATATTGAGTGCCAGCCTCAAGACCTGAGATATCAATGGAAATAATTTCCTTATTCTTAATAGCAGCTGGAACATCACCATTCACAATGGCTTGTGCTAGACCTTCGACAACTGCTGTCTTACCAACACCTGCGTCTCCGACCAAAACAGGATTATTCTTGGTACGACGTGAAAGAATTTCAGATGTTTCTTGAATTTCCTTGTTTCGTCCGATAACAGGATCCAGCTTGCCCTCACGCGCTTCTGCAGTCAAGTTTCGACCTAGTTTTGCAAGGACACCGTCTTGTTTCATACCTGATGCCTGTTGTGGCATTTGTCCATCAGCTTCTGCATTTCCTGGCAATTGACCAGTTGCACGATAGTGAGCAAATTCCTCAGGTGTCACTTCACGTCCATTAATCAAGTAACGGCGATTTTCAGAACTGTATCCTCGCATACCACCCATCAATTGGTTAAATAAATCATCCATGTTGTTAAAATTATTAAAGTTGTTATTCATATTCTTTACCTCTTTTTGTTTACTTAGTTATGATTACTGATATTGACTATCTTTGACCTTTGTTTTAAAAAATTTAGACTAGCTAAATCGCTACTCTACGTACTATTTCTGGTTTTTCTTTTTCAAGCAGGAGTAGACTATCTTTACTTCTGAAGATTTCTAGATTAAACATAGACCCCACCTCTTTCTATTTCACTTTAAATAAGCGTTCTAGTAAGGCTTTCATTTACCTTACGTTCATAATATATCACATTGGTCAGAAAAGGTCAAGAGATTTGACTTTAATTGACCAATATTTTTTAAACAGCAAAAACACCCTGAAACATCAGGGTGCCATTCTTACATCAAATATAAAATCGCTAGGGTCAAAAGACTTGCTAGAAGCCCAACTCCCCAAAAGAAGAAGTCAACCTTCCACTCGCTCCAAGGATTTCCTTTACCAGACAATCCTCCAAGCTCAAAATGGTGATGCACAGGCGTCATACGGAAAATACGTTTGCCACCAGTCATTTTGAAATAGCCGACTTGCATCATGACCGAAGTTGTTTCAAAGACATAAACAATTCCGATAATCAAGAGAGTCCATTCTTGGTGGAGGGCCATAGAAATCGCTGCTAGCATTCCACCTAGGGCCAAACTTCCCACATCACCCATAAAGACCTTGGCGGGCTTATGGTTAAAGACGAAGAAACCGAGCAAACCACCAATCATGGCAAGAATCACTAGAAGAATATCCATCTGACCTTGAACATAGGCAATAACTCCATAGGCAGATAAGCTAATCACCACTGAAATACTAGCCAAACCATCAATACCATCTGTCAAGTTGACTGCGTTTGAAAAACCTACTAGCCAGAAAAGAGCGAATACAATATAGAAAAATCCCAAATGAACTGGATAACCAAATACAGACAGGATATCGCCCCCACGCTCATAGAAAAGATAGAAGATAACTCCACCTAAAAGCTGAAGAGCCAATTTCTGCTTGGGGTTTAGCCCCTCATTAATCTTGCGAAAGACTTTGAGGAAATCATCTAAAAAACCAACCAAGCCATATAAGACCAAAATAAACAAAATCATTCCTACATTATTGCTGAATTGGTTACTAAATAGGGCAAAAAAGAAAGCAACCAAAACAGAAGCAATTAAGAAAACCAAACCGCCCATTGTGGGCGTGCCAGCTTTTGCTTGATGCTGTTTGACATCCTCATGCATCTGCTGGCCTGTAATTTGCGCCTTTCTATAAAATTGGATAAAGGCCGGAATTCCTACTAAAGTTAGTAAAAATGTCACAATCCCAGCACTGATAGAAATAAACATATTAGTCTCCTAAAGTTAATTTAATTTTTTTAATGTTTTTGATAGCTGTATTAGTCCGAACATCTTGCTTCTGAACGACGGAACCTGAACCTTCAAATTCCAGTTCAATATCCAACCATTTAGCAAAGGTCTCAGCAGTCTCTTTTTTCCAGCCATACATGTCTGGAATTTCTTCTACCTTATCCGATAAAAGGAGAACTTGTTGGTTTGGTGCAAGATTGGTCCCTTCTTCTACAGATGATTCTTTAATCTTTGTTCCAGTACCTACAACGATTGGTTGCACAATATTTCGGCGTAAAGCTTCCGCCAAATCACCAGGTGAAATATCCTTGATGCTAGGCATTGCATAAGAAGACTCTGTCGTCACTTGATCTAAATTCTTAGCAGGAGATTGAAGATTGAGAGATTCTTTCATAGCTGAGGCTCTTTCAAGAATTGGATTGGCAAACTCTCCAAGTTGAATACCTGAGTAATGCTCAGGTTGTTGAACCGTCACATAGAGAATAAAGTCAGGATTTTCTGCTGGGTGCATAGAAACAACTGAGAAAATGTAGTTTGTTGAACCTGTAAGATAACCACCATTTTTCTCATCCGCAATCTGCGCAGTCCCTGATTTAAGGGCCACATTCTGACCCGGGACATTGACAGTTGCCTTGCCTGTACTATGATTATACATAGTTCCATATGTAGGGTCTGTTCCAACCATAACCATATGGTCACGCGTGACTGATGCCGCTTCTTTCGATACAGGATTCCCGACTATTTCCTTTTGAGACTTACGAACAGACTGGTCATTTGGATCATAAAGGGCACTGATAAATTTTGGTTCCAACATAACCCCATCGTTGGCAATGGCTGTAAAAGCACGTAGCATCTGGGTCTGCGTTACAGAAATCCCCTGACCAAATGCACTCATGGCAATATTAACAATATTATCTGCAGGCAATTGACCTGAATACTCATCGGTCAGACCAAAACGCGTCGGCACCCCAAACTTAAAGCGATTGAGATAATCCAGCCAAGTCTCATCTCCCATTTTCTGCTCGAGCAAGGTCATCCCGATATTACTAGAGTGGGCAAAACCTTGAGAAAAGGTCATCGTTCCACCACTTGTCAAACCTTCGTTAACGTCCCAATCTCGAATGGTTGCATCTGCCAGTTTCAACTCGCTACTGTTAAAGTATTCTCCACCAGGGAAAGTCTTATTATCAATAGCTGCTGCCAACATCATCACCTTCATGGTTGATCCTGGTTCATAGTTACTCTGATAGAGGATATCGCGCCAAACAAAGTCTTTAGTGATACCATCCTTAGTGTCTGCATTAAAGGTAGGTCTTTGAGTAGTAGCGAGGATTTCACCTGTCTTAGCACTGACCAAGGTCGCGGTCATGTACTTACCTTTTACTTTTTCTAGAAAGGCATCCATCTGAGTTTCCATGAAAGATTGTAGCGGACTAGACAATGTTGTATAAACATCCTTACCATTCACAGTCTTCTGTGATATCTGTTCCGTACCTGGGACGATATTTCCTAAACGATCTTTTTCATAGGTAATAATCCCATCTGTCCCTGCAAGAATCGTATTCAAGGAACTCTCTAAACCAGAAGTTCCTAACAAACTCTTGCTACCATCCTCATTTTCATGAAGTTGGGCTAAACCAATAAAACTAGAAGCAAATTGTCCATTTGGATAGCTTCTGTTAGGGCTAGTTGTAAAGTCAATTCCTTCGACACTAGCCTCTTTTAATTCTTTTTTAATCGCCATCATATTGGCATAGGTAATCCCATTTCCTTTTGCACCAAAAGAAACTTGGGTCAGATTTGGTTGAGCCAGCTGCTCTTTTACATAAGCTTCATCCATATCCAAATATTTATGGAAAACTTCTGCTACCTTATTAAACTGAGAATCCTCTACATAAAGAATTTTCCCCGTTGCCGACTTGTATTTTTTATCAATAACAGCATATACGTTATAGGAGGTCGCATCTTCAGCGATGGGTACACCATTACGGTCATAAATAGTTCCACGCTTAGCAGGAACTGTGCGAGTTGTTTGGTGAACTTTCTTAGCTTCTTTTACTAGATCCGCTCCAAACTTACTACCACTCCCGATAATAACAGCAAAATTGACCAAAAAGATAGCGAAAAGTACGACAGCTAACAAACTGATGTACTTGCCGACTATTCTACGGTTTTCTGCTGGAGATTTACGATTTTTTACCGCAAATCGGGTTATTTTTTCTGTCCATTTCATATCTTACTCCGCTGTTCGGATATTTTCATTATTCAATTTCAAATCTTTTTTATCTGCAATTTCTTTCAAGCGCTCTGAACGAATCAATTCATTCACTTCCTGCTTGGCATCGTCCAGCTCTGTCTTCTTCTCCTCTATCTGGGCATTGATTTTTGTCAAATCACTTTGCACTTGCAAGAGTCGTGTCTGCATAAAGATAATACTTACTGCTAAGACGAGAGCCGTAAAAGCGATGGAAAGATAAAAAGCCTTCTCCACACGGGAGAATTTTTTTATACGATTCTGCAAGAATTGACTGGTTGTTTCTTTCTTATCTACCATTTTTTCCTCTTACTTGTAAATTCTTCTGGCCACGCGCAACTTAGCTGAATGCGAGCGGTTATTGGCTTCTAATTCTTCTGCACTTGGCAAGATTGGCTTACGGGCTACCAATTCCATCTTGGGCTTGAGATCATCTGGAATGAAAGGCAAACCTTTGGGAACTTCAACTGTTGAAGCTTCCTTAAACAACTGCTTAGTCAAGCGGTCTTCCAAGGAATGAAAGGTAATCACTGAAATTCTACCATCTAGAGCCAACATCTCTATAGCCTGCTGAATGGATTCATCTGCCGCTCCCAGTTCATCATTGACTTCAATTCGAATAGCCTGGAAAATCTGCTTGGCAGGATGACCCTTCTTCTTGAGCTCCTTGGCAGGTTTGGCCGACTTGATAATCTCTGCCAGCTCAGTCGTTGTCTCGATTGGCTTGACTTCACGTGCCTGTTCAATCTTACGGGCAATCTGTTTAGAGAATTTGTCCTCGCCATATTTGAAGAAAATACGAACCAAGTCATGATAGTCATAGTGGTTCACTACCTCATAGGCTGTCAGACTAGCATCCTGATTCATGCGCATGTCCAGTGGCGCATCCTTTTTATAAGAAAAACCACGCTCACGCTGGTCCAATTGAGGACTAGACACTCCCAAGTCATAACAAATTCCATCAATTTCCTGAACACCAGCTTCGCGCAAACGTGCCTGTAAATGACGGAAGTTATCCTTGATAAAGGTTACCATCCCTTTTTCGATATAGGGTGCCAAACGTTTTTGCGCATTGTCAATAGCATTCTGGTCCTGGTCAAAGGCATAGAGATGGCCTTTTTCACTTAATTTACTTAATAAATATTCGCTATGGCCCGCTCCACCCAAAGTCGCATCAACGTAGATACCGTCAGGCTTTACGTCGAGCATATCAATCGTTTCGTGGAGTAAGACCGTTACATGATGAAATTCTTTTGTCATATCCCATCTATTTTACCACAAATTCGACTAGCTTGCACTAGTCAGACAAATAGGTCAAAAAAAGTAAGATTTCTTTAAAAATATGTCAAATATGCTTGACATCCACTCCATAGAAGAATATAATATAGTCAAATATATACGACATAATTCAGAAAGGAGTCCAGATGAATCGTGTGAAAGAATTTCGCAAGGAACTGGGCATTTCCCAGCTCGAACTCGCCAAGGATATCGGTGTCTCGAGACAAACCATCAATATGATTGAGAACGACAAGTACAATCCAACACTGGAACTCTGTCTCAATCTCGCCCGCAGCCTCCAAACTGACCTCAACAGTCTCTTTTGGGAGGATGATTTTTAAAAAAGGAGCAAACTTATGAAAAAAGAAACCTTCACTGAAAAACTCATCAAACGTACATACGGTATTTCTGATCCACTTGACGAATACAAACGACGCGAGGCTGATCGTATCGGCAATCAAGTCTTTATCTTCCTCTTTTATCTGATGATTTTCGGAAATCTTATTCCACTCCTTCTGGCCTATAAATACCCTCAAGAAGTAGCTCTAATCTATCCTCCTCTGATTTTAGTGATTGCCCTCATCGCTGCTGGCTATGTCACCTACCAAATGAAAAAAACAGGGATTACAGCTATTGATCCAGATATGCTGAGTGAGAAAGAAAGTAAGCAACTATACTACCCAGGTCTTAAAGCAGGTTTGTTCTTTGGTCTATGGATGTTTTTTATAACTCCTCTTCTCCATATACTCATAGGTGAAGGTCGGGACTATTTTCATTCTCTCCTCACTATAAGAAATGGTGTATCAAGCATTCTCGGTTCTATTTTCTTCGGAGCGAGCATACAGTTCCTCATCTCCCGTCGCATTGCAAAAGCTAAGAAGGATCAAGACGAGGATTAGGAGGTGCCTTATGAAATCACTAGTAACTTTACTAATTAGTCACATTTTTGTCAGTATCTTTATTACCTTTTTCCTAGTTTCTGGACAAATTACACGTCCTTTCTTGATTATCTTCCTTTTATTTCTTCCTTTGTTGAATAAGGGACAAAGACTTCAGAAAATCCAATCCCAAAAAATACGCCTTCTAAACGTATCTCTCTGTTTTATCCTCGTATCCCTCCCACAACTTTTAAGGAGTTCTGCAGATTGGAGATACCTAGTATTTCTAACAATTTGTAGCACTTTTAGCTTGATTTACTTCTATACTTTCTATCAACTCGTTAAAGAAGTCAATCAAAAACCGCTCATTTAGGAGGTTACTAACATGAAAAAAGAAGACTTAACCACTCGCCTACTTCGAAATCTCTTTCACATCCAAGGCCCTTTTGATGAATGCCGGCAAGAAATTATCTACAAAGCCTGTGCCCGTTCCATGGTCCAAATCGTTTATTCTTCCTTCTTCCTCTTCTTGTTTTATCTGTTATTTGGACGCTTCATAGAAGCCGTTCGCTATGCCATGCCCTACGTTTACTCTGGATTCATTTTTTTCATTACTTTAAAAACCCAAAGAGCTGTCAAAGAACTCCATCTGGAAAAAGATGACAAGTCAGAAATCATCCTCAAAACCTACAGCAAAGCCCAAATCAAATTCCGAAGCTGGATTGTGTTTATCGGCCTTCAGATCGGCTTCTTTACCTTACTCATCTTTCATAAAGTCTTCGTTCAGCAGATGTCCTTTTCAGATTTTGGGAAGTTGCTCATGCAATTCGATAAAAGTGTTCCTTTGCTGATGTATGGCCTGATTATCGGTAGCATTTTTGGAACCCTGACCTACGGTTTTCTATCCCTACAGGAGGAAAAAACTCCTAAAAATACCAAACAGAAGGAGAAAAGAAAGCAATGACTTCACTATACGATTTTTCAGTCTTGAACCAAGACAAGCAAAAAACTCCACTAAATGCCTATCGTGGGAAAGTTCTTTTGATTGTCAATACTGCTACTGGATGCGGTTTAACTCCCCAGTACCAAGGTCTCCAAGAACTCTATGATTGCTATCAAGAACAAGGTTTTGAGATTTTAGACTTCCCTTGCAATCAGTTTATGGGACAAGCACCAGGTAGCGCAGAAGAAATCAACGCCTTCTGTAGCCTACACTATCAAACCAACTTCCCACGTTTTGCCAAGATCAAGGTCAACGGTAAGGAGGCAGATCCCCTCTATGTTTGGTTGAAAGACCAGAAATCTGGTCCACTAGGAAAACGAATCGAATGGAATTTCGCTAAGTTTCTCATCGGTCGAGATGGGCAAGTCTTTGAACGCTTCTCTTCCAAAACAGACCCACAACAAATTGAAGAGGCCATGCGAAATCTACTATAATTTTACAATCTCACTATGATCAGGTCTCCTTTAGCTCAATGAATAGTGAGATTTTTTGATGGGCTTCGACTTATACTCTTCGAAAATCTCTTCAAACCGCGTCAACGTCGCCTTGCCATATGTATGGTTACTGACTTCGTCAGTTTCATCTACAACCTCAAAACAGTGTTTTGAGCAACCTGCAGCTAGTTTCCTAGTTTGCTATTTGATTTTCATTGAGTATTAAATAGAAAAAGTGGACGATTGTCTACTAGGAAAATCAGAAACATTGTGAATTTTAATTAAACTAAAAGGACTTAGCCCTGTACAATACAGAACTAAATCCCATGAATAAATAATTATCCTAACTTTAGCATCCTACAGAAATTACACTTTTTCTCTATTTGATACCAGACATTAGTTTTTCAATACGTGGAACGTAGAAGAGTAAGATAATACTGAATACAATCGTAATTCCTCCAACAATTCCATAGTAAGCAACTTCAGTTTCGCTTGTATAAAATTTTACAATTTGAGCATTGATAGCTTGGGCAGCAGCATCACTCAAGAACCAGATAGACATCATTTGTGCTTGGAAGGACTTTGGTGCTAACTTAGTAGTGACTGATAGACCAATCGGCGAAATCAACATTTCACCCACAATCACAATAGCCCAGCTCATAATCAACCAGAGAGGACTGACCTTAACATCTGTCCCAAAGAGCATCCCTGGTAACATCATCCACAAGAAGGATAAACCTGCAGCAAATAAACCGTAAGCAAATTTCTTAGCAGAAGATGGTTGCTTTTTACCCATTTTCCCCCACAACCACGCAAAAATCGGCACATAAATCATAATGAAAAGGGGATTGATACTTTGGAAAAAGCTAGATGGAAAATGAATCTGATTCCCAAATACATTAAAGTAAAGTTGAGTTTGATCATCCGCAAATAGAGCGAGAACAACAGAACCCTGTTCCTCAATAGACCAGAAGAGCACTCCAGCGATAAATAGAGGAATGTAGGCAAATACTCGAGATCTCTCAGTGGCAGTTATTTTCTGACTAGATAAAATCTTAAAGAAATAGTAGATTGGAATAATTACAGCAATCACTGTAAAGATATTAACAATCATATCCACGTTAAACTGGTGAGTAAAGACTAAACCTATAACCACAAGAATAACCATGACAAGTGTAATCAGCAAGCGTTTAATCAAGGTCTGCTGGTCCTTCTGTGAAAGTGGATCAGTGGGGTAAAGACTTGATTCAGGCAGATATTTCTTCCCATCCAAAACATACTTCACCAGACCAAAGAACATCCCAATAGCAGCTAATGAGAAACCTAGATGGAAATTGACTTCCTGACCTAGATAACCCACTAGATAAGGGGCGACGAAGGCACCTAAGTTAATACCAAAGACAAAGATACTAAAACCTGCATCCCGTCTATCATCCTCTTTCTCATAAATCCCCCCCACCATATCTGAGATATTGGGTTTTAAAAATCCAGTACCAAAGATAATCAAGGCAATAGAAAGATAGAGAGCCACTTGTCCAAAAGGTGTTGCCAAAGCAATATGCCCTAGCATAATCAGAATCCCACCGTAAAAGACAGTCTTACGACTTCCTAAAATACGGTCACTGACAAAACCACCGATAACCGAGGACAAAAATACCAGCGAGCCATAAATCGCCATAACCGATGCAGCTGTGGTCTTATCCATCCCCAACCCACCATCTTGCACACTATAGTACATATAGTAAAGTAGGATTGCTCGCATCCCATAGTAAGAAAAGCGTTCCCACATCTCTGTAAAGAAGAGGGTGGACAAGCCCATAGGATGTCCAAAAAATGTTTTCTGTTTTTCCATATATATTCTCCTTTAACGATATAATAATTCATTTTACAGAATTTTCAAATAAATGTCAAATAAATCCTGTTTCTTTTAGAAAATTTTCTGAAAAAAACTATTTAGATGAATTTCTACTTTATCCTCAATTAGAAAATATCAGATAGGGATCTATTTAAGTCAGAAAGTACAAAAAGAACACCCCGAAAGGTGCTCTTTGTAAGTATAGTAATTCTTTCAAATTAACGTTTACTAAATTGTGATGCTTTACGAGCTTTCTTAAGACCTGATTTTTTCTACATCATGATATTTATGGTAAATTATTGCTAAAATCAAGTAATTTTAAGAGATAAGTCCTCAATTCTTACATATATAACCCTTTTTAAAATCGAGAGGTTATCAAAGGGTTATCACTTTTTTAGTTTTCGGAGCTTATGTAATTGAAAAATACGAAATACTGTATCATAAAGATAATGTACAGTTTAGCAACAAATACACAGTTTCTTCATGCCAGTGCAATTTCTTTTTCTATCCTAAAGATATTTAAATAATTCTAAATATTATTTCTAGATATTTAAAAATGATAAAACAAATTCTATATTATTTCTAAATATTTGAAAATAATTGCTATTTGTATTATACTATCTTTGAGGTAACTATTATGAACTATATTAAAAGACCACATTATTTAGACTTTTTAAAAAGACATCGTAACCGCCAAATCATTAAAGTTGTGAGTGGAGTTAGACGAGCTGGTAAATCTGTTCTCTTTCAACTATATAAAGAGGAATTACTGGCAACTGGGGTAGACGAGGATCAAATCATATCCATCAATTTTGAGGATCTGAGTTATTATGACCTGCGAGATTTTCAAACATTATTCGCTTATATAAAAGAAAGATTAGTTGAGGAAAAAACATACTATATCTTTTTAGATGAAATTCAACATGTTGAAAAATTTGAACTGGTAGCAGATAGTCTATTCATCTTGCCAAATGTAGACCTCTATTTGACTGGATCAAACGCCTACTTTATGAGTAGCCAATTAGCTACAAATTTGACTGGTCGGTATGTTGAGATAGAGGTTCTTCCTTTGTCATTTGAAGAATACCTATCAGGTCAATCTCTCTCAGAGAATCTGAATACAACAGAAATTTTTAACAATTATCTCTTTAGTGCTTTCCCTTACTTATTGCAAACATCATCTTACGCTGAAAAAATTGACTATCTCAGAGGAATATATAACTCAATACTGTTAAATGATATTGTCACTAGATTGGGAAATCCAAATCCTACGATTATTGAGCGCATTGTCCGAACCCTCCTCAGTAGTACAGGTAGCTTAATATCAACAAATAAGATTCGCAATACCCTTGTCAGCCAAAATGTTTCAATATCCCATAATACTTTGGAAAATTATTTGACAACTTTGACAGATAGTTTACTTTTTTATTCCGTTCCACGTTTTGATGTAAAAGGTAGAGCATTATTACAACGCTTAGAAAAATATTATCCCGTTGATTTAGGTTTACGACATCTCTTATTACCAGACCACAAAGAAGACATTGGGCATATATTGGAAAATATGGTATATTTGGAATTGAGACGTAGATATTCACAAGTATATGTTGGTAATTTAGATAAATATGAGGTCGATTTTGTTGTTGTAACTGATCTTGGCCACTACGCTTATTATCAGGTCAGTGAAACAACACTTGCTCCAGAAACACTTGAAAGAGAACTTAGACCACTAGAAGCCATTAAAGATCAATTTCCAAAATATCTATTAACAATGGATACGATTCAGCCAACAGCCAATTACAATGGTATTGAGAAGAAAAATATCATAGATTGGTTACTAGAAAAATAGATAAGTACTGAACCTATAAATTGAGACACAAGAAAAACACTCCTGTCAAAATCTAGTGAAACTATGAACAGGAGTGTTTTGTTATGGCCGAAAAAGCTTATTCAGTAGAAACTAATACTAGACTAAAAATCAATGATGGAAACTCTTGATTTCGATACAAAAAAGACATCCAAGAGAAAATTCTTGAATGTCTGTAAACGTTAATATACTCATATTGATTAACATTTTGAGACAACTGACCTTCTCCGGTTGCAGCCACATTTATAAGCGACTAAAGTCTCAACAACTGTGTCAATTGTTCCAATTTCCATGAAAACATCCTAAATCATTGAGCTAATGGCTTAAGGTTTAGAATTTTTTATATTTGTATTTCATATCCAATTCTTGATAAATATAATATCTCAGCACTTCTTGAAGAAGCAATTTTGTTTCATACATCTCCCTGATATCTGTTATCATTTCTGGATAGTTATCTTTCGAATCACCATGAGTATAGTAATTTCGTGTTTGAATTAATTTTATTATTAGTAGTTCTCTCTCACTATTCGAAAAAATTTTAGACAGATTAAGCTCATCAATTGAATCGAATAAATTTTTTAAACGTTCGGCAAGGTTAGGCTCTTTTTGATTAAATTTCAATTTATTTCTAAATTTTCTTCTTACCTCTTCTAAAAGATGTGTGTTTATAAAGTCAAACAAAGATTGTCTAGCTTTTTCTTCAACATCAGATAAACATTTCGGATTTTTAAAATTCTTAAAATTTCTAGAGTAAACTTCCAAATTCCTAATAGCATCAACCAACTGATCTTCCAAATATAAATCACCATGAAGATTTTTTGAAAATTGTCTCACTATAAATTCAAGTTCCTCAGATTTATCAAACCAATGATTTAAAATATCTTCAAAATTATCTTCTAATGTCCTCAAAGAAATATCTTGCTGAGAATACGATTTCCATTTTTGGGATTTTCTAGAATGCTGAACAAAGAATTTGCCTTTTATAAGTGGCATACGCTTACCATCTATCATTTTATAAAGAACAAGAAATTCAATATTAGTAAAAGACAATGGTATATTTGATAAAATCTCAATAAATTCCTTAAACTTATGTGAAGCTTGATAAAATTCATCAAAATATCTTATATTTAAATTAGCTGAAATAAGTTTAATAAAATAATCACTGGTAAATGACGTAGTTGTATATGAAGAATGGAGTATTGCCACATCTTCAAAGTTCATTCCTAGTGATCTTATTAACACTTTTGTTGGTTGATATTCACTTACTGCACTTTCAAAAATAGTTTGATTGTCTCTATATTTAACAGTTACCAATGATTTTTCAATCCATTCCTCAATATGTTCAAAGCTAAATTTATATTCCTTGATTTTTTCAGAATCTAATTCATTAATTAAATCTTTAAAGGCCTCAGAACTATAATCAAAATTTCCAAGTTCATTATAAAATACACTGTAAATTTTAAAATTTTTTACTCTATATCTAGTTATCGGAAATCCAGGAGATGAGGAATGTACCATTGGTTCACCATAAGTATTTAAAATTAAAATATTACCATTACTGGAGAAACCATATATCTTTTCCAAACACTTACCAAAACCGAATGAAACGCCTGATTCCTCTTCAAATCCACCAAATAATTCTAATACAATTTCACTAGGAGAATAATGTAAAATACCGCTCAAGTTATCCTTACTAACTATATCGTCGGAACGTTCTGAAAAATACCCTTTTATTTCAAACTCTTTATCCCAAGTGTAATCTTTAAATTTCATACTATCCTTTCTGATTGCTATTCATAAATCCTTCGCATTCTTATAAATTGTGATTTATTAGTAGCATCTTTTGATTATATTAGACCAACTTCCAATTCTCATTATCTGAATTATCAATGACAATCTTTCGTTTATAATTTAGTAATTCATCACTCACAAAATATTGCCCTAATCGCTCTACAAAACCACAATTCTGACAAGTATATAGATAATCTTCTTTTATTTCCCTGACTAAAATGCTATTGAACTTATATAGCCTCCCACATTCTTCACATGTCATGCTAAAATTATCACTAATAAATAGTAAATCAAAAATACTTTCTAATTCTTTATTTTCTTCTCCGGATAAAGCAAAAATTATCTTTAAATTTCTAATATACCGGTTCAGGGTAACTATTTCTAAATCAATATCAAAATATTTCTCAAATATAGCAATAGCTACTTCTACTAAATAAATTAGAATGTAGGGTGTTTTCTCATAGAACAAATGCCAAAAATCATCCCAAATCTTATCATCAGAAAATATAAAATTAAGATTTCGCTTTTCCGTAGGATAATTTTTATTCTTTGTCACCAAATGAATAGATTGATCAAATACACTTGTTAAACTATTTTCTGCCTTTCGATTATATATAATGTCATATAGTAATTCAGGATCAAGTAATTCTCTACTAAAATCCAAAAAACCATTTTCATACTGAATCGATTCTTTTGCTTTTAAAAGTAGGTCAATAACAAATTCTTTTTTACCCTTCAAATCACTTACGTCATATTCCCTAAGCTCTCCATATTGTATTTTTTCTAAGAAATCATGTGGTTGAACCAATATCCAACTTAAATAAAATAAATTATCTTGAAAAGGTTTCCTAGCAAGAGAAAATGCAACAGTAACTTTTCCCCTCTCTATACAACTCAGAGATTCAAATAGATAGTAATTTAAATCACGTAAAATTGAAAAAAAGATGTGAGGTATATATACATATTCAGAAATATCTAAATCTTTTTGTCTATCTAGTTCATCAAACAAGTCAATTTCATCATTTATCTCATTAGTAAATCTAAAAGATAGACTGGATAATTGATATTTATCAGCTTTAACCAAAATATCAACTAGTATATCATACAAATATAGCATTAATTGATGACGTTTTCTATACTTAGTTGGTAATAATTCTGATATGTGAGATTTAGCCAATATTACTTTCCTCAATTCTTTTTAACTCTACATAACTATATTATACTCTAAAAGTACTCAGTCTTTATCTAGAAGGTTCCTATATAACTTAACAATTATTTTAAGTGTAAACCTAGAAAAGCACTTTGCAAATAGCTTTGAAATATTGATATAATCGTATCAATTAACGTTTTAAAGCAACTGACTTTGACAGCTTCCTGTCATATTATAGTGTCATTATAGCAAAAAACAATGGAATTTCCATTGTTTTTATGTTCAAGTTCAAAGATTTTATTAACTTTCCGAAAAACAACTATTTTCCCGAAAGATTATTATTTACTATTATAATAAACATTCCATTATTTTTCCATAATAACTGACACTAACATACTCTTGTAATATTATTTTGGTAAAATTCAAATTATAGAAGGAGGCAAAAATTATGAGAAAATAATAGTTATACTACTACTTTCATTATAATGATCAGAACTATGATACTGTCTATTTTGACGAAGAACTAGCACATGATTTTGCTTCATGGGTATCTGGCGATTCAATGGAACCCAAATATCAAAATGGATCTGTAGCTTCTTATTCGAGAAACAGGATTTGATTATGATGGTGCAGTCTATGCTATCGTATATAATAACCAAACATATATTAAAAGAGTCTACAAAAAGGAAAATGGTTTACGCTTGCTTTCCATAAATCCCAGTTATGAAGACTTATATATTTCCTATGACAATGATCTGCGAGTGGTAGTGATCGTTGTTGGTAATTTTGTACCCTTGGAGGTTTAATTCAGAAAAATTTCGCAAAAAATGTTACAATAAAATTTAATAATAATGAGGGAATGAATAATGCAATTAACACTTTTTGAAGATGAAATTAAAGAATCTGTAAAAAAAAGCAACAAAACCACATTTGTAAATAACATGAAATTACCAGTTCATAGATGGTATAGATATTCAGCAGGTTTCTCCGCGGAATGGGCTAAATCAGTAATACATGATAATTACAAAAAGAATTTACACGTTTATGATCCTTTTTGTGGTTCCGGAACAGTTCTAATTGCGTCAGATGAAATGGAGGTAGAAAGTATAGGTGTCGATCCACACCCATTTGTCAGCAAGATGACTGATGCAAAGATAAAGTGGGATACTGACTATAAGAATTTCGAATCATTTGCGTTAAGTATTATAGAAGCTGCAGAAAGAAATAATGATGACGCACTAGATGATTTTCCAGATCTAATAAAGAAGAGTTATTCTTATGAGAACCTTTTGAAATTACAAAAACTTAATACAGCTTTAGAAGAGAAAAAAGATTCGTCTGCTGAGTATCAGTTGACTTGGATGGCCCTATCAAGTATATTAAGAACTACATCTGGAGTGGGGACTGCACAGTGGCAATACGTTCTTCCAAACAAGAAAAAGGTTGCTAAAGACCCTTTTGATGAATTTAAAAGTAAAGTTTTTCAAATAAAAAATGATATGATTAAATTTCAAGAGTTATATGGAAAATCAAAAGCAAAATTCTTTGTTTCTGATGCAAGAAATGCCAGAGAAGTGGAAAAAGATTGGGCAGATCTCGTCATAACATCGCCTCCATATGCGAATAATTATGACTATGCCGATGCTACACGTTTAGAATTATCTTTTTATCGAGAAATTGGTTCTTGGGGAGAGCTTCAAGATAAAGTTAGAAAACATTTGATTGTATCAAATACACAGCATATTTCTAAAATAAAGAATCAAACTTATGAAATCGTAAATAATGAATTGTTGTCTCCAATACACAAAGAGCTAAATGAAGTAGTTTCAAAATTAGAAGCTGAACGAGATAGACATAGAGGAAAGAAAAACTATCATACTATGATTGCTTCTTATTTTTTGGATATGGCCAAATTTTGGATTGATTTAAGACGTATTGTAAAAAAAGGAGGGGAAGTTTGTTTGGTAATTGGTGACTCTGCGCCTTATGGTATCTATGTTCCTGTAGATAAGTGGTTAGGCGAGTTAGCAGTATCATATGGATTTGAATCATTTTATTTTGAGAAAGAACGTGATAGAAATATAAAGTGGAAAAACAGAACACATACTGTACCACTAAAAGAAGGTTATCTATGGGTGAAAGGATAAAATAATGGCGGAGTCACCAGCACATAAATTAGGACAAATAATTGGCGATCTTTTTGAAGAAACTATAAAAGATGTAGTAGAACCAATAACAATACAAAATGGATTGTATTTGGATTATAAAAAAGAACGACATGCAAGAGATATGAAAAAAGAAGTTATAGGAAAAGATCTCTTGGGTAATGATCATAAGTTAGACTATGTTATTGAAAAAGGAGGAACTGAAGAAAATTTTGGGATGTACATTGCATTTATTGAAATCGCCTGGAGAAGGTATGCAAAACATTCTAAGAATAAAGCAGAAGAAATTGGCGATGTGTTAGACGTGATGTATAAAACCTATTCTAATCAGCATCCATTTAAAGGGGCAGTTTTGGCTGGTGTGTTTACCAAACCTTCAATAGCGCAATTGAAGTCTAAAGGGATTACAGTCGCTTATATTGATTATGAAAGTATAGTTGGCTTATTTCAGAATAAGTACCAAATTGATATCCGCTGGGATGAAAAAACAGAAACGGAAAAAATTACTAGAATTTTGAATCAAGTAGAACATTTAATATCTGATAAAAAAGAAACTATAAAGAAAGATATAGTATCCGAAAACCGACAAATTTTTGATGAATTTATATTGGAGTTAAAGAAAAGTATTGAACGGAAAGTGCAAAAGATAATAGTTATACCTTTACATGGTGAATCAAATACTTTTTTTGACAGTTATGAAGCTATAACCTTTTTAAATTCTTATGATGAAATGACTAATCAAAGTTACGGATTCAAATCTTATAAGATATATGTAGAATATAGTGAAAATGTTGGAGAAATTAATGCGAATTTTATAAATAAAAATGATGCCATTGAATTTATACAGAAAATTTCATTCTGATAATGTACTAACATAATATGACACGTATGATAAATGTGCTATTTTAGCCAATTTTGAAATTTGCGTTTAAAGAAACTAAGAGAAGATTGTCCACTATTTCAATAAATTTTTTATACTCCATGAAATAAAGGATCATATAAAACTAGCTAAAAGAAAATATAAAGTTGTTCACAAATTATTTGATTTTTAAAATACTTCATCCCTATCCATTGGTGGATAGGTTTTTTTATTGTTCATTATACGTTTTAAACAATCAATACTAGATCTTAGATGAAACATTGCATGTTTTCTATATTTTTCATCTTGTAAATTCAATAGTTCGTTTAGGTGACTCATAGTATGCCAAATAGCTTTTCTGATGTTTGTTTCTTTTTAATTATTCATGAATCCATTGTATAATAAAATATAATCCAATCTCTTTGATTAAGCTAATTTTCATGAAATTTAAACTATTCGGTTAATAATAAGCTTAATAGTTTTTTGAAGTAATCTATTTAGCACAAAAACTCTAAGCAGGCAGAGCCTGCTAACTCATGACAGAAAAAGAAGTTTAGCTTATAATAAAGATGAACAATACCAATCCGTGGTGTTTAATAGGGCTTTCCCTAGCCTGTATAAAAAACTGGATGAACAAGAGTCATGAGATAACTCGAATATGCCTTGAGCATGAAAATAAAATTACAATTAGCCTCTTGTTCTATTGTTCAAATAGTTAACAGGAGGTTTTTATAATGGAAGTCATGATTGAAACATGTTGTGGTATTGATGTCCACCAAAAATCCATTGTTTGTTGTATTCTATATGGTCCACTAGATACCAATAAACCAAAGAAAATTCAGAAGAAATTTGGGACAACTACTGCAGCTCTTCACAATGCCTTAGATTGGGTGGTAGAAAATCACGTCACACATGTCTTTTTTGAAAGTACTGGGCAATATTGGCTCCCTCTCTTTAATATCTTTTCAGATTCTGATCTCGTCTTGGTACTTGCCAATCCTCAACATATCAAGAATGTGCCTGGTCGAAAAACAGACATGAAGGACGCTGAATGGATTGCTCAACTCGGCCGTTGCGGACTAATTGAACCTTCCTATATTCCAGCACCTGAAGTGGTACAGCTTCGTTTACTGACACGTCGCATGCGTTCTTACAAGCAGCGTCAAACTCAAGTCAAAAATGAAATTCACAATCTCTTACAACGGGCCAATATCAAGCTAACCAGTTATCTTTCTGATATTTTTTCTAAGACGGGACGAGCACTTTTAAAATTATTCATTAACGGAGAAACAATTAATATAGAATCTGTTATCCCTTGTATCCAAAAGCGAGTGAAGGCAAGTCCAGAGGAACTCGTTGAAGCGATGGAAGGAAAGTTGTCACTAGAAGACCGCTTTCTCTTAGACCAGAGCTTAGAGGAATGTCAGATGTATCAGGAACTCATTAAAAAACTGACCGATGAGATTCAACACTACATCGAAAAGGAGCTCCCCTGAGGAAAATAAGATACTTCAAACCATTCCAGGTGTGAATGAAAACTGTGCTACCACTATTCTAGCTGAGATTGGACCAACTGTTACAGCTTTTCCATCCGATGCACACTTAGCATCATGGGCTGGGCTCTGTCCAGGGTCTTATGAAAATGCTGGCATTAAAAAATCCTCACACATCACGCAAGGAAATCGCTATATCAAACAGGCTTTGACCCTGTCGGGATTAATTGCAGTACATTCTAAGAATCCAGCTTTTTCTTCTTTTTACAATCGAATTTCCCAAAGAGGAAGCAAGATGAAAGCCGTCATTGCTTGTGCTTATAAGATTTTCAGAATCATTTACAAACTACTCTCCACCAAGCAGACTTACCAAAAAGAAAAGGCGCTAGAACTGAGGAAACAGTTCTAACGCCAAAACTTAAAAAAATTCAATTACAGTATAGCACAAGAAGTGATTTTTTACTGTCTTTTTTCAAATAAAGAACACCCCGAAAGGTGCTCTTTGTAAGTATAGTAATTCTTTCGAATTAACGTTTACTAAATTGTGATGCTTTACGAGCTTTCTTAAGACCTGGTTTCTTACGTTCAACTTTACGTGAGTCACGTGTAAGAAGTCCTGCGCGTTTCAATGAATCGCGGAAGTCTGGGTCTACTTGAAGAAGGGCACGAGCGATACCGTGACGGATAGCTCCTGATTGACCAGCGTATCCACCACCTACAACGTTAACGAAAACGTCGTATGAACCTGCAGTTGAAGTAACTGCGAATGGTTGGTTGATTACAAGACGAAGGTCAGCGTGTGGGATGTACTCTTCAACATCTTTTTTGTTAACAGTGATTTTACCAGTTCCTGGAACAAGGCGAACGCGTGCAACAGCGTTTTTACGACGTCCAGTACCTGCATATTGTGCTTGTGACATACTTTATTGTTCCTTTCCTTAGATAAGTCCTGAAATGTCAAGAACTTCTGGTTGTTGTGCAGCGTGAGTGTGCTCAGCTCCAACAAATACTTTCAACTTCATACCTTGAGCGCGTCCAAGAGTATTGTGTGGAAGCATACCTTTAACTGATTTCTCGATCAAACGCACTGCATTTTTAGAACGAAGTTCACCAGCAGAGATTTGTTTCAATCCACCTGGGTGGTTTGAGTGAGTGTAGTAGATTTTATCAGTTGCTTTTTTACCAGTCAATTTAACTTTTTCAGCATTGATAACAATCACAAAATCACCTGTATCAGTGTGTGGTGTAAATGTTGGTTTGTTTTTTCCGCGAAGTACGCTAGCAACTACTGCAGAAAGACGTCCAAGCGGTACATCAGTTGCGTCAACTACGTACCATTTACGTTCAACTTGGCCTGGTTTAGCCATAAATGTTGTTTTGTTCATGATTTCTCCTATATATAGTTCGATTTTTGTTTACGGTGATGGGTGTTCCTTCCCATCGAAAAGTATTTGGAAGGTTCCGGGGCCTTTCAAATGGGGTAAACAATACCGCCTACTATAATACCAAATTTCACCCCTAAAAGTCAATAGATATGAAAAATATTTTTCTGAATTCCACTCTTTTTATCTCTAAAAAACCTCGCTTTCGCGAGGCTCTTCTATTTATAAGATAAGGCACGTTTAAAGGTTTTCCAAGGACCTAAATCATCTGTTTGCAGAACGAGACTAGCATACATACGTCCGATAAAGACTGTTGCAGTTACTGCAAAAGCAATCGTAATCGCAAGCGAAATCCAAGCTTCTAAGCCATTTGCATAACCATTTATAGCTCTAAATGGCATGAAGAATGTCGAAATAAAGGGAATATATGAACCAATCTTCAATATGAGATTATCACCAGCTGCACCTAGAGCTGTCACTCCAAAAAAACCACCTATAATCAAAATCATCAAAGGCGACAAGGCTTTTCCTGAGTCCTCAGGACGAGAAACCATAGAACCTAGGAAGGCTGCTAAAACAACGTACATAAAGAGGCTAACCAAGACAAACAATAAGGTGTTGAGCGAGAAAGCCTCTCCTATATGGTTTAAAATACCAGATTGTGCCAAGATTGGTAGGTCTTTAAAGAGAAGAATAGCAGCAAGTCCACCCACGACGTAAATGCCAATATGGGTCAAAATCACAAGAAGCAGAGCTAGCATGCGAGCGTAGAAATAATGACTAGCTCGGATACTAGAGAAGACCACCTCCATAATTTTGGTTCCTTTCTCGCTAGCCACTTCCTGAGCAGTGACACTAGCATAGGTAATCAAAATCATATAAAGGAATAAACCAAGCCCTGCGGCCGCAAAGGTTTGAATCATTTTTTTATTTTCCTTGGATTCATCAATTTTCTCCGTAAAGTTAACTGTTTGTTCCAAGCGTTTTTCCTGTTCTTGTGACAAATTGGCTGCCGAACGATTGAGTTGATCTTGAAGCTCATTTAACTTGCTCGTTACTCCTAGCTTAATAGCAATCTCAAGGGAAGTTTCACCGTGATAAACTGCCTTCAAGACACTATCCTCTTGCTCGATGGTCAGATAGCCTTTTAATTTTTCATCCTTGATAGCAGCTTGAGCACTTGCTTCATCCTGATAATCAAAATTGAGACCATTGGTAGATTTAAGACTGTCTGTCACAGCTGGAACAGTGCTGACTACTGCTATCTTGCCACTCTGAGCCATAGAAGAGCCTTGGAGATAGCCAATTCCTCCAGAGAGACCGATAAACAAGAATGGTGAAATCACCATAAAGAAGAAACTCCACGATTTGACATGTCGAAGATAGGTTTCCTTCATTACAACCCACATATTTCTCATACTTCCACCCCTGATTCTAGTTTAAAGATTTCATCGATTGTTGGCGCTTGCTGGTCAAAGGTTGCGATATATTGCCCTTGAGTCAAGATTGGGAAAAGTTCTCTTCCAGCGCTCTCATCCTCCAAGATCAATTTCCAACTGCCTTGTTTGGTCAAGCTCACCTGTTTGACATGAGGAAGTTTTTCCAATTCTTCCTTGCTTCGTTCACTTGAAACAAAGAGACGCGTTTTTCCGTATTGGTTGCGGACATCCTGAACTGGTCCATGCAAGACCACACGGCCATCTCGGATCATGAGAATATCGTCACAAAGCTCCTCGACATTGGTCATGACATGGTCAGAAAAGATAATGGTTGCCCCACGTTCTTTTTCTTGAAAAATGACTTGCTTGAGCAATTCTGTATTGACCGGGTCCAATCCACTGAAAGGCTCATCCAAGATAATCAAGTCTGGCTCATGAATCAGAGTAATAATGAGCTGAATCTTCTGCTGATTTCCTTTTGACAAACTCTTAATTTTATCTGTCAGCTTTCCTTTCACTTCCAACCTCTTCATCCATTGAGGGAGTTTTTCCTTGATTTCCTTAGCATCCATACCCTTTAGAGTCGCCAAGTAACGAACTTGTTCAAGGACTGTCAATTTAGGCATGAGACTGCGTTCTTCAGGCAGATAGCCAATCCGAGCATAGGTCTCCTGACGAATATCCTGACCATCTAGACTGATTTCTCCTTGATATTCTAAAAACTTCAAAATACTGTGGAAAATCGTTGTCTTCCCAGCACCGTTTTTCCCGACTAGTCCCAAAATACGACCTGGTCGTGCTTGAAAGTCAATACCAAACAAAACTTGCTTGGATCCAAAACTTTTCTCGAGACTTCTTACTTCTAGCATCTTTCACCTCCGAAATGTCTTGCACTCATTATACTCCTTTTTGATAGCCTTTACAATGACTTCTGTCCATTTTTATCATCCTCATTTTAGTAAAAAATCTTGGGGTACTTTGAGTTATGAGTACATTATACAGTAGCAAACTTAATTTATCCACTCTGCTCCTCAACTGTCTATTTTTGATCCTGAATTGTTATTTGAAAAGCAAAAATCCATCCCGAAGGATGGATTGATACTTTAACGCACTTCTGCATTGACTTTTTCTTCAAGTGATTCTTGGATTTTTTCCATGTAGCGTGCGACTTCTTCATCCGTTAAGCTATCTTCCGGATTTTGGAAAGTCAAGCTATAAGCCATTGACTTCATACCAAGTCCCAATTTTTCGCCTGAGAAAACGTCAAAGAGTTTGATATCTGTCAAACGTTTCACGCCGGCAGCTTGGATAGCATCTACAACTTCTTGGTGAGTCACTTCTGCCTTGAGGAGAAGGGAAACGTCACGGCTGACTGCTGGGAATTTGGTAATTTCCACAAATGGATTAGCAGGTTGAAGCGCAGTTTCGATGGCTGAAAGGTTGAGCTCCGCTACATACGTTTCTGGAATATCGTAAGCCTTAGCAGTAACCGGATGCACTTGGCCAAGGAAACCCAGAACTTGGTCACCGAGTGAAATCATAGCTGTACGGCCTGGGTGAAGGCTAGCGATTTCAGATGTTGCTGTATAAGTTACTTGGAGTCCCAAACGAGCAAAGAGGGCTTCAAGGATTCCCTTAGCATAGAAGAAATCAACTGGAACTGCTGCTGTTTGGAAATCTTTTTCTGCAACCAAGCCTGTCAAGGCAAAGGCAAAGCTGTTGATTTCATTTGGAAGTTCTTCTTTTGGATTACCTGTTTGTTCAAAGACTTTTCCAATCTCGTAAAGGGCCAAGTTTTTATTCTTACGAGCTACGTTATAAGCCACCGTATCAAGGATACCAGAAATCATATTTTGACGGAGGACAGAACGGTCCACTGTCATTGGCCACATGAGTTCCGTAAGGTTACTTGGTTGAGCCGTAAACTCAACTGCTTTTTCAGGAGTTGTTAGAGCATAGGTGATGATTTCTGTCAAACCTGCTCCTTCAGCAATAGTACGAACTTGACGGCGGAGTTTTTGTGTAGCTGTCAATTCACCAGCTGTCCCATCGTCTTTTGGAAGGCTGGTTGGCAAGCGGTCATAACCATAGATACGAGCGATTTCTTCAAAGAGGTCCGCTTCGATGGTGATATCCCAACGGCGACGTGGGACGCTGACTGTAAAGCTGTCTGCATTCCCAGAAAGACCAAAGCCAAGACGACGGAAGACGTCTTCTACATCCGCATAAGAAAGTTCTGTACCAAGGACACGGTTAACATCAGTAAGAGTTGAAGAAACTTCCACATCAGAGGTATCAAGATCACCCGCTGAAACGATGCCTTTACGCACCGTCGCACCTGCAAGTTCTGCAATCATACTAGCTGCCGCATCAAGAGCTTCGTTAACAGTTGCCACATTGATACCTTTTTCAAAGCGAGAAGATGACTCAGAACGAAGGTTAAGACGACCGCTGGTCTTACGGATTGATTTTCCGTTGAAGACTGCAGCTTCAAGGACGATACGACTAGATTTCTCAGAGATTTCTGTTGCTTGACCGCCCATGACACCTGCAAGGGCTACTGGCTTGTCTGCGACAGTGATAATTAAGTCATTCCCGTCCAAGTCACGTTCTTCACCATCTAAAGTCACCAATTTTTCACCAGCACGCGCTTCACGTACACGGATGTCAGTCCCTTCAAAGGTATCCAAGTCAAAGGCATGCATCGGTTGACCAAAGTAGAGTAGGATGTAGTTGGTCACGTCCACTACGTTATTGATGGGACGGATTCCTTCGTTCATGAGAAGGTTTTGCAACCATTGTGGACTTGGTGCGATAGTCACATTGTCCAAGATACGAGCTGCATAGTAAGGCGCCTTGTCTGTCTCAATGCCCACAGAAAGAGCATCTGCTGCAGCTTGGTCAGTTTCTGTTAAACTAAATTCTTTAAAATTGACCGCCTTGTCATAGATGGCTGCAACTTCGTGAGCTACTCCACGCATAGAAAGAGCGTCCGCACGGTTTGGTGTGATTGAAAGTTCGATGATTTCATCATCCAAGTCTAGATATGAGAAGACTTCATCCCCAGGAACGGCATTTTCTGGCAAGATTTGGATGCCATCTGCGAATTCCTTAGGTACAACTGAGTCAGAAATTCCCAATTCACCAAGTGAACAGATCATCCCAAGTGACTCAAGACCGCGGATTTTCCCTTTTTTGATCTTGTAATTGTCAGCGATGCGAGCTCCTGGAAGAGCCACCATAACCTTGATACCAGCACGCACATTTGGGGCACCACAAACGATTTGACGGGCTTCTTCTTCGCCAACGTTAACCTGACAAACATGGAGGTGAGTTTCTGGCACATCTTCGCAAGACAAGACCTCACCGACGACAATTTTTGATAGACCAGCAGCAGGTGATTCGACACCTTCTACCTCGATCCCTGTAGTTGACATTTTTTCAGCCAACTCTTGTGATGGCACATCAATGTCCACCAATTCTTTTAACCATTTATAAGATACAAGCATAATTCTGATTGTAAGATCCTACCAAGTAAGACCTTTTCAATTCCTTTCTTTTTCTTCGAGTCAGCCCTTACCATTTACCTGACTAGGACTGTATTACATGTTTCAATCTTATTTAAACTGTTCTGAGAAGCGGACATCTCCTTGGTAGAAGCCACGGATATCGTTGATTCCGTAACGAAGCATAGCTACACGTTCTTGTCCAAGACCAAAGGCAAATCCAGAGTAAACAGTCGCATCGATACCACTCATTTCAAGGACACGTGGGTGAACCATACCGGCCCCCATAATTTCGATCCAACCTGTTTTCTTACATACGTTACAGCCTTCTCCACCACACTTGAAGCAAGAAACATCCACCTCAACAGATGGCTCTGTGAATGGGAAGTAAGATGGACGCAGACGAATTTGACGCTCTTCACCAAACATTTTTTGGACAATCAATTGAAGCGTTCCTTGAAGGTCAGCCATAGAGATATTTTTCCCAACAACCAAGCCTTCGATTTGGTGGAACTGGTGACTGTGGGTCGCATCATCCGTATCACGGCGGAACACACGCCCTGGTGAGATCATTTTCAAAGGACCTTTAGAAAAATCATGAGCATCCATAGCACGCGCCTGAACAGGAGACGTGTGAGTACGAAGCAAGATTTCTTCTGTGATGTAGAAAGTGTCCTGCATATCACGGGCTGGGTGATCTTTTGGAAGATTCATACGCTCAAAGTTGTAGTAGTCTTGCTCCACTTCAAAACCATCAACGACTTGGTAACCCATACCGATGAAGATATCTTCGATTTCTTCACTGGTTTGTGTGAGAACGTGACGGTGACCAGTCGCAACTGGGCGACCTGGAAGTGTCACATCGATACTCTCGCTAGCTAATTGAGCTGCGACTTTCTTTTCTTCCAAAAGCTTAGCTGTTTCTTCAAAGGCAGCTGTCAAAACATCGCGCGCTTCATTGACGTGTTTCCCGATAATTGGACGCATCTCAGCAGAGACATCTTTCATCCCTTTGAGGATTTCAGTAAGTGAACCTTTTTTACCAAGGACAGAGACACGCAAGTCTTGCATCTCTTTTTCATTTTCAGCAGTAATCTGCTTCAAGCTAGCCAGCGTTTCTTCACGAAGCGCTTTTAATTGTTCTTCAATAGTTGACATAATTCCTCCATCAGTCTCTCGTAGATAAAAAGAAAACCACATGCCAAAAACTCCACTCGGAGCGTTGACACGCGGTACCATCCGTTTTCATCTGACAAGTCAGACCTTCATTTCTAAATCCATACGCAAGTGAATTCGCCCAGCTTTCATATAGAGAGCTTGCAGTCACGGCTCTCCTCCCTGATATACTTCCCTTGAGTTACTAGTCTTGCAGATTTCTATTCAATTACTACTTAGTTTATCAGATTTTTAGTTAAAAAACAAGTTAGATTAGACTAATTTCAGTATAAAACTCGTTCCTTTTTCTGTTGCTCCATCTTCCACAAATCCAAGAGACTTGAAACACCTCCTAGAAGCATGATTGTAGGTGTAGATTTCCTTGACTCTCAATTCTTTCCGTCCTTTTACTCGAGCCAATTCAATCAAAGTACTTAGAATCTTTTTCCCAAGTCCTCGATGTTGGTAAGCGGGATTCCCAATCACAATGGGGAGATTATCCTGAGATAGTGTAACATCCCCAATTGGAAACCATTCTCCCTTCTCCTTGACTTCAATCCAAAAAAGCTCACCATGCTGATCCAAATAGGAATACATAGCTTCCAAGGTCGCTGGACTGTAAGGTCTCTTCACACCATCTACGAGGTAAACCAAGTTCACATCCTGATACCAAGCAAAAGCTTCCTCACAATGATTGACCTTATAATAAGGAACAAGACGCAGTGCATTATCTATTTGTAGGGTCTGTTTCATCTGCTTTCCTTTTCAATAAGAGAGTTGCTGCTTGATTAAAACCCTCACACCAGTTATACCATTTTGCTTTATACTCATCTTGAGGTAAGATATGATTTTTTAAATCCAGAACAGAGTAAATCTTTCTTTCCTCACAAGCTTGCGCATAGAGATGATATAGTTCATCACCGCCGTCTCTATCAAACTCAACAGAAATCGTATCTTGACCTACCAATAAAGCATGATAAGCCCTGTGATGCCCATCTGTAATCAGCAAGTAATCTCCAAAGGCAAGAATACTGATTGGATAGACTTGGATTGTTTCTGCCGACTGGTAAAGCCTCTGAATACCTTGTAACTTCTTCTCTGATAGGTAGAGTTGAGTTGGATGAAGATCTTTTATATTGACTTTCATTTCTTTCTCCTCAAGAGATTTTGATACTCACTTCTGCTTGCCTTTAAATCGCCATTGGAAGCGGAGCTTGTCATAGAAGGGAAATTCGATAAACAGGATTCCCAAGCCCACACAGAGACTGGCAAGGACGTCTGATGGATAGTGAACTCCCAGATAGACCCTTGATACCAACACACTGACTAAGTAAAGGCCAAGGACGATTTGTACGATTTTTCTCCAGACTGGATTTTTCATCCGTTGACTGAGAATGACAATCAGAGAACCGACCATCAAGGTTACAGCCAGAGAATGGCCACTTGGAAAGGAAAATCCCTTCTCCTCAACCAAGTGTAAAATAGCTGGTCGTGGGCGCTGGTAAATATTTTTAAAGGTCACGATTAAAAGACCTGCCAAAGCCAGATTTCCCAGCATGAAGAAACTTTCTCTTTCTATCTTCCATTTCTTACGATAAAAGACAAAAGCTGTAATGACAACCCAAGTGATAATCACTGGAATATCAATCAAGCGTGTGATGGCTCGGAAAAGAATAGTCAAGTAATCTGGCAAGTCTCCTCGAACGGCAGTCTGAATCGGTTGGTCAAAACCGACCAGCGTTTCAGGGTAAAATTTGACCATGTAGCCAAGAATAACGAAAAGTAAAAGGGCAAAACTGCCCTTCATTAAAAATGTTTGTTTATCTTTCATAATGTTTTAAGGTTGGTTTCAAGAGAACATACAACAACCAGAATGAAACGGAAAAGATTACTCCTTCAATCAAGTTAAAAGGCAACACCATAGTCATTAGGTAGTTGGAAAGTCCCAAAATTTTTCCAATATCAAAGTTAGCAAACTTAGCGTACAAAGGAACAGCGTAAACATAGTTGAGAACCAACATAGCCACAGTTAAACCAATAGTCCCAGCTAGAGAGCCCAGTAGGAAACGAAGAGTTGTCCGTTCCTTTTTCCAAATCAAAGCAAATACGATGACAAAAACTCCCAAAGCTACGATATTCATTGGCAAACCAATATAAGTATTCACTCCCTGGCTGTTAAGAAGCAATTTCAAGAGTGAGCGAAGCAAGAGGACTCCTAGAGCAGCAGGCAAATCCATGACCACCAAGCCCACAAGGACTGGCAAGATACTAAATTCGATCTTGAGGAAGGACGCCGCTGGTAAAAGCGGAAAGTCAAAGTACATCAGCACAAATGAGATGGCTGATAAAATCGCAATGGTCGAAAGTCGACGTGTGTTTGTCATAACAGGTTCCTCCAATTTTCTATAAAATCAGAAGAAGTTAGAAAGGATCCCTCTATCTATTCTCACTTTTTATATCCCAAAAGTTCCCTCTCACTCTATTAAGTAAATTCAAGCAAGCGGTTACAGTTTAGCTATAAATCCATCAGAACAGACAAAGCTATTCTTTCGTCTTCTCCCATCCAGACTATACTGTCGGTTGTGGAATCTCACCACATCAGCTTGCGCTCGCGGACTTATTTGGCTAAGATATTTTAGATTTATCTAGGCGTCGCAGTCGAAGATAATACTTAAGTATATCGAGACAAGACAACGACGAGAAAGCTAAAATAGCTAGTCAAATTTACCGCCGGTCGGGAATCACACCCTGCCCTGAAGACTCTTTTATCATAACAAAAAACGCTTGCAAGCGCAAGCATTTTGTTCATTTTCATTTTTTATTTCAATTTATCCACTTCATAGGTATGAACGAGCTCAAGACCTGCAAAGTTCTGCTGGCGGAGGGCTTCGTAGACAATCATGCAGACAGTATTAGACACATTGAGACTGCGGACATGTTCATCATTCATGGGAATACGGAGAGCTTTCTCAGGATGTTCTCGCATAAAGTCCTCAGGCAAGCCCTTGTCTTCACGTCCAAAGAGAAAATAATGGTCTTCATCAGTCGATAAATCCACCTCAGAATACACTTTCTCAGCAAATTTTGAGATCAGATAGAGTTTACCCTTCATCTGAGACATGAAATCCTCCAAACTCTCGTAAAAATAAATCTCTAGCTTATCCCAATAATCCAATCCAGCTCGCTTCATCTTGCGGTCGTCAATAGGAAAGCCCATAGGCTTGATGATGTGGAGGGGAGAATTGGTTGCAGCGCAAGTACGCGCGATATTGCCTGTATTTTGTGGAATTTGAGGTTCAAATAATACAATGTGATTTGTCATGACTTGCTTCCTTTTACCATTGCAAAAAAATAGCCACACTGCCCGGAGTCAAGCTCAGCAAACAGCGTGGTTAAGGCATCGTTAACTTACCTCACAACAGGTTTGAAGTAAATCAGCGAAACTACTTTCTTAGTATAACACTTTCAGAATCATTGTCAATAGAAACGACTTGATTTTTTCAATTTTTTCAAACTATTTCCAAGGGTTTCTAGGAGAAAGTTCTTAAATATCTGCAAAAATTGCTTACTCTTTTATACCTATCTGTGGACTGGGAATGATGATATTATGACCTCGTTATCTCAAATACTGCTGTATGAACCCACTCATTATGAATTTGTAAGTCATTTTCTATAACCCTACTAAAGGTAAAGCCATTTTTTAAAAGCACTCTCTGGGAGGCCAGATTGTCCGTTGCCGTCCCTGCGATAATCCTATGTAAACCATAAGTAGTAAAGGCTTTTTCTAAAACGAGTTTAACCGCTTCGCTTGCATATTCTAAATTAGTAACATTTTCTCCAATCCTATATCCAAGTTCTGCTGTTTTTCGATTATTCTCTAAAACACTTAAATTGATTCTTCCAACCATAACGCCTTGTGTATCTCTAATAAGATGCATGTAGACATCACGATTCTCTTGTTCCCTTAACAATTCCCTTGTAATTTCTTTAAAACCTTCTAAATCAAAATAGTTAGCTAGTCTAGGAGGTAAATTCCGCTCAAAATACTCTCGATTCTCTTTTTCAAAAAAATAGACGTCTAAACTATTTTCTTCAGACAACAGCTCTAAACTTATCATCGTAAATCATCTCCCGTCATTATATACATTCAACATTTTCCCATGTTTACACAAAATGAAATTAACACGATTTAAATTAAATACTTTTACTATTTTATATCGTCTCTACATTATGACACTGAACTTAGTTGAAAATGATTATACTTGAATAACTTTAATTTTGTAGTGTAAATTCTACTATAAAGTATACAAACTAATTCATATTTTGTCAAAAAGTTTCAAGCATACAATTATTAACTTTATTTCTCATACAATCTATCAATAAAAAGTTATAGAATAATTTCTCTTTACTTATCTAATGAAAACTTTGACAATACTATTTCCAAGGGTTGTAAAATCGTCCCTGATTCTGCAAGATAAGTAGTAAACTAGCTACTAAAAACAAGGCTGCCAAGAACAAGGTAAGATAGTCTCCTTTTTTCAATGCCTGATAACTATACCAAGTGCGTTTTTTCTCTTTCCCAAAGCGTCGAAGCTCCATGGCGGTCGCAATGGTATCAATGCGTTCCAAGGAACTGAAAATCAAGGGAGTGATAATGCGCAGATTCCCTTTGATTCGTTTCATAAGAGAAGCTTTCTTGGATAATTCCATCCCACGTGCTTCCTGCGACATCTTGATAGTAAAGAATTCTTCCTGCAAATCTGGAATATAGCGCAAAGTCAGGCTGACTGAATAGGCAATCTTGTAAGGTACACTAATTTGATTTAAACTGGAAGCAAACTGACTAGGGTGGGTTGTCATCAAAAAGATAATAGCCAGAGGAATGGTGCAAAGGTACTTAATGGCCAGATTTAGCAGATAAAAGAGTTCTTGACTGGTCAGAGTGTAGGCACCGATTCCCTGCCAAATCACATTTCTCTCTCCGTAAAGTCCAACCCCATACTCGGGAGAAAAAAGATAGACCATCAAGACGTTTAAAACGGCAAATACCGTCGCAAAAACGGCTACAAAGGAAACATCTTTAAAATGGATTTCTGACAAATAGAGGAGAAAGACCGAAAAGATGGCAATCAGAACAAGCAGTCTGGTATCATAGCTAATCATGGCAGCCAATGACACGAGAATGAAAAAGAGGAGTTTCCCAGCTCCTGACAAGCGATGAATCACAGTATCTCTATGCTGGTAACCAATTAATTTTGCTTGCATCCTTCTCTCCTTTCTTTGTAAAATGCCGTTAAAGCAAGTGGATCCACGTCTAGTTTTTTAGCCAAGTTGAAGATTGAAGTTTCTTTTAGATTGGCTTTTACTAACAGCTCAGGATTGCTCAACAGACTAGCTGGATCGGTATCGGCAATCAGCTCCCCATCCACCATGACAAGAGCTCGGTCTGAATAATCCAGCATCAATTGCATATCATGAGTAATCATGACAATGGTATGTCCTTTTTGATGCAGTTCTTCGAGAAATTCCATAATCTCAGTATAGTTCTTCTGGTCTTGACCCGCAGTCGGTTCATCTAAGAGGATAATTTCAGCCCCCAAGACCAAAATTGAAGCAATAGTAACACGTTTTTTCTGACCAAATGACAGGGCAGAAATAGGCCAATTACGGAATTCATAGAGACCACAGATTTTCAAGGTTTCATAGACTCTCGTTTCAATTTCCTGCTCGTCTATACCTCTTAAACGAAGTCCCAGAGCCACCTCATCAAAAATCATATTGCTTGAAATCATTTGATTGGGATTTTGCAGTACATAGCCTACTCGTTCCGCCCGCTCTGCAACAGAATCTCCTTTTATATCCTGGCCTTCCCAAAGGTAGCGACCTTCCGTCTGGATAAAGCTACTTAAGGCCTTGGCTAGAGTTGACTTCCCTACTCCATTTTTCCCGACAATGGCAATCTTTTCACCCTTTTTAATATCTAACTGAATGGATTTTAAAATCGGTCTATCATCATAAGAAAACGACACGTCCTCTAATTTAAAGAGTGACTGCAATTCTGGTGTTTCTTTTACCAGTTCCGTCCGCAACTGAACCTGACCTTTTGAGATAGATAATTCATCCAAATTCGCTAACGATTCTTCCTCCTTTAAATCCACACCCAATTGACGTAAAGTTGTTAGATAAAGGGGTTCTCGGATTCCATTTTGAGTCAATAAATCAGTCGCCAGTAGCTGGTCAGGTCCACCATTAAATAGGATACGACCATCGTTTATCAAGACAATCCGATCCACAGGGCGATGCAGAACATCCTCCAAACGGTGCTCGATAATCAGAGTCGTCGTTCCCTCCTCCTTGTGAATCTGATCAATCAATTCGATAATATCCTGACCTGACTTGGGATCCAGATTAGCGAGTGGCTCATCAAACAAGAGAATCGGACTTTCATCAATCAAGACACCAGCTAGACTAACTCGCTGCTTTTGTCCACCAGACAAATCCTGAGGACGCTGATTCAGTAAAGAAAGAAGGTCTAGCTTTTCAGCCCATTTATGAACACGACTTTTCATGTCATCTAGAGCTGTTACATCATTTTCCAGAGCAAAAGCCAAATCCTCTGCCACGGACAAACCGATAAACTGCCCATCTGTATCCTGCAAAACCGTGCTAACCAGATGAGATTTATCGTAGATGCTCATATCAAAGGCTGCTTGCCCTTTGATCAAAAATTCTCCAGACATCTGCCCCTTGTAAATATTGGGAATAATCCCATTCAAACACTGACCCAAGGTAGACTTGCCTGACCCAGATGGCCCAACAATTAAGACTTTCTCTCCCTTGTAAATGGTCAAGTCCATCCCTTGCAAGGTCGGTTCTTGTTGCGTTTCATACTGGAAAGAGAAATTCTTCCACTCAATTATAGCTTCTTTCATTTCATGTCTCTTCATTCGTTTCTTCTACTCAATGAAAATCAAAGAGCAAACCAGGAAGTTAGCCGTAGGTTGCTCAAAACACTGTTTTGAGGTTGCAGATAGAGCTGCCGCGGTTTGAAGAGATTTTCGCAGAGTATTAGACTTCTATTTTATCATAAATCTACCCCTTCTTGCAGTCTCTTCTCATAAAATCTTAGCGTCAAAAAGAGGCCTAGCCTAGCTTGCTTGCCTAATTAATCAATAAACATCGAAAAAGACTGGTTACCCAGCCTTTTCCTTTATGTTAATCCTTTTTCAAACTTCCTGAACGAGTCTGTGTACGTGAATAAGCTATCAAAAGAAGGGTACCTGCGATAGCTACAGTTACAGCGTTAGCAATACCTGCAACAATCCCTTGGGCAAATACTTTTTCAGCTGCTTCTTGATAAATCACAACATCTCCAAGTGGTGCCAAGACACCCCAAACAAGGGCATTTGCAACAATCTGAATGAGGTTAAAGAAAACAATATCCTTCAATTCAAAAACACCCTGTGTTACTCGAATGTATTTTCTAAAGAGACCTACAGCTAGACCAAAGAGACCACTAGCAATAATCCAAGTCCACCAAAGACCGTAACCTGCAATGGAATCCTTAATAGCATGTCCTACTAAACCAACAAGTAATCCCACTAGAGGGCCAAAAATGATAGACAAGAGGCTCTGTACCGCATACTGAAGCTGGATGCTTGTATTTGGAACAGGGGTCGGAATGCTGATCATTCCGATAACAACAAAGAGCGCAGCTCCAACACCGATAGCAACAACTTGTTTAATTGATTGATTTTTCATCTATATTCTCCTATTTTATGATTCTATTTTCTTTATTTCAATGGTCCAAGATGAACCGACGCCCACATTATAAGCCTTGGCAAAGGAACCTTGGTTGATAGGCAGACCTAAACGATAGAGGGAGTTGATGTAAAGGATGGGTTGCCCAGTTCTCACATCTGCAAATGATTTGCCATAAATAACCTGATTTTGATAGACCAGCATATATGCATGATAGATAGTCACTTCAAAACGGTCACCAAAGTCTGGTTCCAGCTTGTAAAATTCTTCTCGCGTGATAGAGGTCCAAAGCAAACCAAAACGCACATCTAGAATATCAATAGCTCCCCTCAAAAATATTATAAGGAGTGATATCGTGCGTCAAGTGATGAATTTTTAAGGTTGGAGATTCTTCTAAAGCCACTCCAATCATAGCCGATACCGCACCATCAACCAGACCAAAGTCTGATTGTAATACCAGTAAATTATTATTCATTTTATCTCCTTGTATATCCTTTATCATACCATATTTCAGAGAAAGGTGCTAATAGCTATTTCAATTGATTAGGGTATAGTTTTACCTTATAGCAAATTTCCTACTAAAAACTCTGGTGATTAGCTAGTAGGTGCATTTTTTCTTGAAAAAAGGTATGATAGTTACATCATGAAAAAGTAGGTTTTATTATGAAAATTATCCTTGTCGGAGGGGGAAAAGTTGGTTTTGCCCTCTGTCGCTCCTTGGTTGCAGAAAAGCATGATGTTTTGCTGATTGAGCAAGACGAAGCTGTCCTCAATCATATTGTCAATCGCTTTGATATCATGGGTATCCTTGGTAACGGGGCCGATTTTACCATCCTTGAGCAAGCCAGTGTCCAGGATTGTGATATCTTTATCGCTCTGACTGAATACGATGAAGTCAACATGATTGCAGCCGTTCTAGCCAAAAAAATGGGAGCTAAAGAGACCATCGTTCGGGTGCGGAACCCTGAATATTCTAACTCTTATTTCAAGGAAAAGAATATTCTCGGTTTTTCTCTTATCGTTAACCCTGAGCTCTTGGCTGCCCGCGCTATCGCCAATATCATTGACTTCCCCAACGCCCTCTCTGTCGAACGTTTCTTTGGTGGACGCGTTAGCCTCATGGAATTTGTCGTCAAATCCACTAGCGGTCTTTGCCAAATGCCCATTTCTGATTTTCGGAAAAAATTTGGCAATGTCATTGTCTGTGCGATAGAAAGGGATCATCAAATTATCATTCCAAGCGGTGACATGACTGTACAGGATAAAGATAGAATCTTTGTCACTGGTAACCGTGTTGACATGATGCTCTTCCATAATTATTTCAAGTCTCGTGCCGTAAAGAGCCTTCTTATTGTTGGAGCTGGTAGAATTGCCTATTATCTACTAGGTATCCTCAAAGACAGTCGTATTGATACCAAGGTTATTGAAATCAATCCTGAAATTGCTAGCTTCTTTAGCGAGAAATTCCCAAACCTCTACATCGTTCAAGGAGATGGTACCGCAAAAGATATCCTGCTGGAAGAAAGTGCTCAAAACTATGATGCCGTTGCGACTCTAACAGGGGTCGATGAGGAAAATCTTATTACCTCTATGTTCCTTGACAGGGTAGGTGTACAGAAAAATATTACTAAGGTCAATCGTACCAGTCTCCTCGAGATTATCAATGCGCCTGATTTTTCAAGTATCATCACACCTAAAAGCATCGCTGTAGATACGATTATGCACTTCATTCGTGGTCGGGTTAATGCTCAGTATTCAGACCTTCAAGCCATGCACCATCTAGCCAATGGCCAAATCGAAACCCTACAATTCCATATCAAGGAAGCCAATAAAATGACTGCCAAACCACTTTCTCAACTCAAATTGAAAAAAGGAGTTCTTATTGCAGCCATCATTCGAAAGGGCAAGACTATTTTCCCTACAGGGGAGGATATGCTTGAAGTCGGAGACAAGCTCCTAGTAACAACCTTGTTGCCAAACATCACCAAGATTTATGATTTGATCGCGAGGTAAGAGATGAATAAAAGTATGATTCGTTACCTCCTTTCAAAGTTACTTTTGATTGAAGCTGTTCTCCTCTTGGTTCCTGTTGCGATTGCCATCTACTACCATGAATCGAGTCAAGTTTTTACATCCCTCTTTACAACGATTGGGATTCTCGTATTACTAGGTGGCTCAGGAATTTTACAAAAACCAAAAAATCAACGGATTTATGCCAAGGAGGGAATCTTGATTGTGGCCCTCTGTTGGATCCTTTGGTCTTTCTTTGGCGGTCTCCCCTTTGTTTTTGCTGGGCAAATTCCCAGCCTTATCGATGCCTTTTTTGAAATCAGTTCTGGCTTTACAACTACTGGAGCAACTATTCTGAACGACGTTTCGGTTCTCAGTCATTCCCTCCTCTTCTGGCGAAGTTTTACCCACTTGATTGGAGGGATGGGAGTGCTTGTTTTTGCACTTGCTATTATGGATAATGCCAAAAATAGCCACCTAGAAGTAATGAAGGCTGAGGTTCCTGGTCCTGTTTTTGGTAAGGTTGTATCCAAACTAAAAAACACTGCCCAGATTCTCTATCTCCTTTATCTAGCTCTCTTCTCCCTCTTTGTCATCATCTATTATCTGGCTGGCATGCCCCTATTTGATAGTTTTGTCATTGCCATGGGAACAGCAGGTACAGGAGGTTTTACAGTCTATAACGATGGAATCGCCCACTATGGTAGCTCACTGATTACCTATCTGGTTAGTATAGGAGTTTTGGTTTTTGGGGTAAATTTCAATCTCTACTACTACCTCATGCTCCGTCGCGTCAAAGCCTTCTTTGGTGACGAAGAACTTCGTGCTTACTTGGTCATCGTGCTGGTTTCTACAGGCTTGATTAGCCTTAATACCCTCTATCTCTACCCAGGATTTTCCAAGAGCTTTGAAATGGCCTTTTTCCAGGTTTCCAATATCATTACAACGACTGGTTTTGGTTACGGAGATATTACCAACTGGCCCCTCTTCTCCCAGTTTATCCTTCTCTTCCTCATGGCAATCGGTGGTTCTGCTGGTTCAACCGCAGGTGGACTCAAGGTTATTCGAGGCCTCATCCTTTCAAAAATTGCTAAAAATCAGATTTTGTCAATTCTATCACCCCACCGTGTTTTGACCCTCCATGTTAATAAAACGGTGATTGACAAAGATACCCAACATAAGATTCTCAAGTACTTTGTCATCTATGCTATGATTTTACTAGCGCTTATCTTTATTGTCAGCCTAGATAGCAATGATTTTCTGGTTGTGGCCAGTGCTGTCTTTAGCTGTTTCAATAATATAGGACCTATTCTAGGAACCACTTCTAGTTTCTCAATCTTTAGTCCTATCTCAAAAATTCTCCTCTCCTTTGCAATGATTGCAGGTCGCTTGGAGATTTACCCAATCCTACTTCTCTTTATGAAGAGGACTTGGTCTAAGAGATAAAATACAACCACACCTTGTTTCTTACAAAGTGTGGTGTTTTTATTTCAGAGTTCTCAAAACACTGCTTTAAGTCAGCAGATAAAACTGCCGTGGTTTGAAGAAATTTTGTCAGAGTATAAGAGCCAAAAAACAACCCTCAGTCAACTGACCGAGGGTTCCTTATTTCATTATTCAAGAACTTGATTAGCTCAATGCGTCCAAGGCATCATCCATTGAAAGAACTTCGTGGAAGACACGTTGTGTCAATTCAGTTTTTTGTTCTGGAGTGAGGTATTTAGTGTTTACACAGTATCCAGAGATACGTACGATAACGTCTTCGCCTGACATGATCTTTTCGTAAACATCGTTCAAGTCCATAACGTTCAAGTTAACGTGTTGTCCACCGTTTTCAAAGTAACCATCAAGGATTGTTACCAAGTTATCAACTTGTTCATCACGAGTCTTACCAAGAGCGCGAGGTGATACTTGTGTAGTCAATGAGATACCATCAGCTGCATAACTAAAGTCAAGGCTAGAAAGTGAGTTCAAGTTTTGCAACCATCCACCTTTAGCTTTATTAGATGGGTTAGCACCTGGTGAGAAGAATTCAAGTTTAGACAAGTTCACAGAACCATCTTCGTTGAGGTATACACCTTTGTGGACTGGTGAGTTACCAGTTTGTTTAGAGTAAGCAACGTTAGATGTGATAGTCAAAAGTGAAACTGTAGCTTCTGCGTCTTTGTAAAGTTTGTGGCTACGTAGACGAGTTGTGTAAGCCTCAATCAACCATTCTGCCAATTCGTTTGAACGAGGATCATCTTCACCCCAACGTGGGTATTCACCGATTGTTTCGTAATCGTAGATATAGCCATTTTCATCACGGATTGGTTTAACTGTAGCGTATTTGATAGCTGATAATGTATCAACAGTGTTAGCAAATCCACAGATACCGAATCCCATGTTCGCACGTTGTTTAGTTGGCAAGAAGGCCATTTGAACAGCTTCGTAGTTGTACTTATCAGTCATGTAGTGGATGATGTTCAAAGCATCTACGTAAGTATCAGTCAACCAGTCAAGAGATTTTTCAAAGTTTTCTTTAACTGATTCGAATTCAAGAACTTCGTCACGGATTGGTTCGATGTCAAATACTTTGTAGTCTTTGTGAACATCATCGTAACCACCGTTCAAACCAGTAAGAAGGGCTTTCAATACGTTTACACGCGCACCGAAGTACTGGATGTTATGGCGTTGTTCTTCATTTTCTGGGTCAAGTGGAGACACACAGCATGAGATACAGCTCATTTCACCATATCCGTCTTTAGCCATTGTTGTTACACCTTCATATTGGATAGAAGAGTGTTTGTGGCTCATGTGCATACAGTAGCGACGGAAGTTGTATGGCAATTTGTCAGTCCAAAGAACTGTCAAGTTTGGTTCTGGTGAGTTACCGATGTTGTCAAGAGTGTTCAAGAAACGGTAGTCCATCTTAGTAACACGGTGACGACCGTCGTTACCCATACCAGCCATAGAAGTTGTGATGAAAGTTGGGTCACCTGAGTACAATTGGTCGTAAGCTTTTGTACGAGCAAATTTAACTGTACGAAGTTTCATAACGAAATCATCAACGAATTCTTGGATTTCTGATTCAGTAAATGTACCACGAGCAAGGTCACGTTCTGCAAAGATGTCCAATACGATTGGCACACGACCTAGAGATGTAGCAGCACCGTTGATAACACGGCAGACAGACATGAAGGCGATGTTAACCCATTGGATAGCTTCTTTAACGTTCATCGCTGGTTTGCGAACGTCAACTCCGTAAAGGTCACCCAAGCGAACAACTTGTTGCAATGCTTGATATTGAAGGTTGATTTCTTCACGAAGACGGATTGTTTCTTCATCGATTTCTTCGATTGCGTTCCAGTCGTTTACTTTTTCTTGCATCAAGTAGTCTGCACCGTAAAGAGCAAGACGTGCATAAACACCGATGATACGTCCGCGTGAGTATGCATCTGGAAGACCAGTTACAGTGTGAGCGTGACGAGCGCGACGAATGTTTGAAGTGTAAGCACGGAAGATACCGTCGTTAACTGTTGTTACGTATTTAGTGAAGATTTCGTGAACAGCTGGGTCTGGTTCGTATCCATTTTCTTTCAAAGTAGTTTCAGCCATACGGATACCACCTTTTGGCATGAAGTTCAATTTGAAGAGTTCATCGTTTTGGATACCGAAGATAACTTCGTTTTCTTTATCGATAAATCCTGCTGGGATATCAGCGATAGATGTTGGACGAGTGTCCATTGGGAAACGAGTTTCTTCGTAGTGAGCCTTAGTTTCTTCTACAATTTTTTTGATGTGAAGTGAACGTTCTGTTGGCCCTGCAAGGAAGCTTTCATCTCCATCGTAAGGTGTGTAGTTAGCTTGTACGAAGCGTGATACACTTGCTTTTTCTTTCCAATCTACGCCTTTGAAGCCTTCCCAAGCTTTGTCAAAAATATCTTGTGCTTCAACAACTGTTTTAACAACCATGTTAATGTCCTCTGTTTTCTTTCTAGTAACAGTCATCTGTTACATTTATGAAACCAGTATACCATACAGTAACCGATTTCAACAAGCGAAAGTTCCTTATTTTTACACTTTCTTTTCTAACACAGACTGTTCTCTATGTCAAACTGTATTATATTTTTGAAAAAAATAAAGTCTTTTTTTCTTTTTTTCAGAAAAAAGGATATAATAAAAGAAAATAAGCAGTAAAAAGGTGCTAGGCATGTTGATTTTCCCTTTGTTAAATGATCTGTCAAGAAAAATCATCCATATTGACATGGATGCCTTTTTTGCTGCCGTGGAAATCAGAGATAATCCTAAACTCAGAGGAAAACCTGTCATTATCGGAAGCGACCCTCGGCAAACAGGTGGACGGGGAGTCGTTGCTACCTGTAGCTATGAGGCACGAGCTTTTGGTGTCCATTCTGCCATGAGTTCCAAGGAAGCTTATGAACGATGTCCACAGGCCGTCTTCATCTCAGGGAATTATGAGAAATACAAGACTGTGGGATTCCAAATTCGAGCTATCTTTAAGCGCTATACAGATTTGATAGAACCTATGAGCATTGACGAAGCTTATTTAGACGTGACAGAAAATAAACTAGGTATCAAGTCAGCTGTCAAAATCGCTCGTCTCATTCAAGAGGATATCTGGCAGGAACTACACCTGACTGCTTCTGCTGGCGTTTCTTACAACAAATTCTTAGCTAAAATGGCTAGCGATTATCAAAAACCACATGGTCTGACAGTGATTCTACCTGACCAAGCTGAGGATTTTCTCAAACAAATGGATATTTCCAAGTTTCATGGAGTAGGAAAAAAGACTGTGGAACGTCTGCATCAAATGGGTGTTTTTACTGGCGCTGACCTACTTGAAGTTCCTGAAGTGACTCTGATAGACCGTTTTGGTAGACTGGGTTATGACCTTTATAGAAAGGCTCGTGGTATTCATAATTCCCCAGTCAAATCCAATCGCATCCGTAAGTCAATCGGGAAGGAGAAAACCTATGGAAAGATTCTCCGTGCTGAAGAAGACATCAAAAAAGAGCTGACTCTCCTATCAGAAAGAGTCGCTCTCAATCTCAATCAACAAGAGAAAACTGGAAAAATTGTCATTCTGAAAATCCGCTACGAGGACTTTTCAACTCTCACTAAACGAAAAAGTCTTTCTCAAAAAACACAGGATGCTAGTCAGATAGGCCAAATCGCCCTACAACTCTATGAAGAATTAAGCGAGAAAGAAAGAGGTGTCCGCCTGTTGGGGATTACCGTGACTGGATTTTAATACTCTTCGAAAATCTCTTCAAACCACGTCAGCTCTATCTGCAACCTCAAAACAGTGTTTTGAGCAACCTGCGGCTAGCTTCCTAGTTTGCTCTTTGATTTTCGAAGAGTATAAAACCTTGAAGAGCTGACTCTTCAAGGTTTTTCTTATACAAATAAACGAACAAAGCTATAAAGCAATAAGATACTACCAAGCACGATACGGTATTTACCGAAAAGAGTGAAGTCGTGTTTTTTCACATAGCTTGTCAAGAAGCGAATAGCCACCATGCTGACTGCAAAGGCGACTCCCATCGCAACCAAGAGCAAGAACAATTGCCCAAAGCTCAAGAGCTGTCCTGCTTTCACAAATTTGAAAATCTTTAAGGCACTAGCTCCAAACATAACTGGAATTCCAAGATAGAAGGTAAATTCTGTCACAACAGAACGACTGGTTCCATTCAATAAACCGCCGACAATCGTTGCTCCAGAACGACTGGTTCCTGGTAAAAGGGCAAGAACTTGGAAGAGTCCGATATAGAAAGCGGTCGTATAAGGAAGCTTGTCCAACTCTGTTACACTTGGCTCGATAGCACGCGCTTTATTGCGCTTTTCCAAATAGATAAAGGCAATCCCATAAATAATCAACATGAGAGCAACTGAAACCATGTTATGGAAGTGGGTATCAAACCAATCATCAAACTTAAAGACAGCAAGCAAAGGCAAAGTCGCAATCAAGACCTTCAACCATAGTCTCCAAGTCTTACGAACTTCCTGCTTGTCTTTAGTCGGTTTGAAAGGATTGAGCTTGTTAAAGTAAATGACCATAACCGCCAAAATCGCTCCAAGCTGAATTACAACATTAAACATGGACATAAAGGCTTCATTCTGATTTTGGTATTGGATAAATTCCTCTACTAGAATCAAGTGACCTGTACTAGAGATCGGCAACCATTCCGTAATTCCTTCAACAATCCCGAAGAAGATAGATTTTAAAATTTCAATAAGATACATAGATTACTCCTTTTTCTATCTTCCATTATAGCATACTTTTTCAGTCTATGGCAGTTCTCTTTAAAAGGCTCCGATACTGCCGCCACCTCCGCCTCCTGAGAAGCCACCTCCAGAACTTCCACTTCCAGAAGATACGGAGTAGGTACTTGCTGTATTTGCGACACTAGCATAATGGCTCATTTGCGCGCTTGAATGATAAAACATACTGTGCCAGCCATAAGCTACATAGAGGTTGATATCTGGATTTTCTACTTGGATGTGATGAACCTTCATCAAATGACTGACCTTGTCCGCATAGCCAAATAAGGTCGCATAGACCAAGAGGCGATTCCAGACCACAATACTTTCCAGCTCAGCCTGATCCAATCGTGCAATCTCACGCAACATATTTTCAAAACTGGTCCAGAGATAGTAGACTTCTGCCCCTGCTTCATTTAGGACGCCATCACGATTATCTAGTCGAAGCTTCCAATAATAGAAAACAGCTAAAACCAAACCTAGAAAACCAAGTATTGGCAAGAGGAGGTAAAGATAGCCATAAACATCCAAACTGTACAAGAACAAACCAAATCCGATAAATAGGGGCAAGATAGTCAAGACACCCATACCTACTTGTAAGGCCTTTTCCCCACCAGTTAAAGGACGATAATAATCTGGGAGCCCCCAGAAGGAAACTCGACTTCTCACTCCTTCTTGCATCTGGTTCAATACTTCTTCAAAAGAAGATTTGAGCTGACGCCCCTTTGCTTGAATCCGTTTTTCATCAGAGACTTTTGCTCTACGATAAAGACTATCAGATACCTTGTAATCCGCAAACAAATTGGAAAGAGTTTCTTCTTTTTTGCCTGAAAAAGCCAGATTTAGACAGTCTTTCTCAAAGCTTGACAAACCATCTTCTTTTACTAGCCTCAAACCAACTGCATCTCCTTCTGAAATGATAGAGACATTCCCACGGTCTATCACATCTAGCAAGGTAGCTTGAATAAGTTGGTCAAAGGTAAATTTTCCAGTTCCCTTGACCAAGGGACTCACTTCCTCCAAGGAGGTCGAGTAGACAGCCTCTGATAATACCATAGGCTCTAATTCCATTGGCGGTTCATAGAGACGATGATTTTTGGCATATTTGACGGAAGGAGTGGTCTTTCTTCTATAAATAAAATAGAAGCAGACGCTCAGTAACAAGGAGATAGAAAGTATCGAAGGGAAGACCCAAGTAACGAGTTGTTTACTCTGATCTTTTTCTCTAACAATTGAGTCTTCTATCTTATTAAACTCTTCTAAACGATTCCCTTTCAATCCCTGATCTCTAGCGCTAGTAAAATCGGTCCGAGGCCAGTAGGCATGCAATTCAACTCCACGCTTAGGCGGAAGATTGTCCAAACGAATAGTATAATCAAGGTTACTCTTTTCAACCGTTCCCTCTCTAAAAAGTTTACCTGTATGGAAAAAGAGTTTTTCAGCCCCCTTATCTCCCCTTACATGAAATTCAAACTTTCCAATAGCTCCTGAACTATCTGTCAGAGGCTGCCAATTTAATTCAGCGATATCATCATAAAGGAAAAGCAAATTTTTTAAGTTCCATGTAAGCTCAACTTCAACTGTGTCGCCATCTTGACCTGGATTATAAACTTTAACAGTATAACCATCTGCTCCTTCTATCACTTCGCTCGTAACATCTGTCAGTTCAGCACCATTTTTCGCAGCCTGAACCTTTGGATGAGGATCAATGTCGAATCCGCTAGGCATCTTGCCAGCACGTCCAAGTCCCACGATTTGGCCCTTAAAGTCCTCCTCAAACTGGTAAACTATCTTCTGTCTAAATTCTGCTGTATTGTCTGTATGAATATACAAATCCCCTTGATAAGAGTTTATCTTGAAATCAATGGCAAAAACAGAGAATGGCAGAAGGCAAAACAAGCCTAACACTAGTAAGAAAAAAGTTTTTTTCATCAACTAAGCCCCCTTTTTATCTTTGCTATCATTATATCATTTTTTCATAAGTAAGGGCTTACCTATATTGAAAAATAGAGTTTTTTTCGATAAAATAGGAGACAGTTATTTTTTAATAGATTAGAATAGGAGAAATCATGAGAAAAATATACTTATCTATTTTCACAAGTCTCTTACTGATGCTAGGACTTGTCAATGTTGCCCAAGCCGATGAATATTTACGCATTGGGATGGAAGCAGCATATGCCCCCTTTAACTGGACCCAGGATGATGATAGCAATGGAGCTGTCAAAATCGATGGAACCAACCAGTACGCCAATGGATACGATGTCCAAATTGCCAAGAAAGTCGCCAAGGACTTAGGTAAAGAACCTTTGGTTGTTAAAACCAAGTGGGAAGGTCTAGTCCCTGCCCTTACTTCTGGTAAGATTGACATGATTATCGCAGGTATGAGTCCTACTGCCGAGCGTAAACAAGAAATTGCTTTTTCAAGCAGTTACTACACTAGCGAACCAGTTCTACTTGTCAAAAAAGATTCTACTTATTCAAATGCTAAATCTTTGAATGACTTTAACGGTGCAAAAATCACTTCTCAACAAGGTGTTTACCTTTACGACTTGATTGCACAAATCCCAGGTGCTAAAAAAGAAACAGCCATGGGAGACTTCGCTCAAATGCGTCAAGCTCTTGAGGCTGGTGTCATCGATGCCTATGTTTCTGAACGCCCTGAAGCTCTGACCGCTGAAGTTGCGAACTCTAAGTTCAAGATGGTCCAAGTAGAACCAGGTTTCAAAACTGGGGAAGAAGATACAGCTATCGCCATTGGACTTCGTAAAAATGACAATCGTATTAGCCAAATCAATGCCAGCATTGAAACCATTTCAAAAGACGACCAAGTTGCCTTGATGGATCGTATGATCAAGGAACAACCTGCCGAAGCTACAACAACTGAAGAGACTAGCAGTAGTTTCTTTAGCCAAGTCGCTAAAATTCTTTCTGAAAACTGGCAACAACTCTTGCGTGGTGCTGGTATCACTCTTTTAATCTCTATCATCGGAACCATCACAGGTCTCATTATTGGACTTGCCATTGGTGTCTTCCGTACTGCTCCTCTATCTGAAAACAAAGCCATTTACAGCCTACAAAAACTAGTCGGCTGGATCCTCAATGTCTACATTGAAATTTTCCGTGGTACGCCAATGATCGTTCAATCGATGGTTATCTACTATGGAACTGCCCAAGCTTTCGGTATCAACCTTGACCGTACACTGGCTGCTATCTTCATCGTTTCGATCAACACCGGTGCCTACATGACTGAAATTGTTCGTGGTGGTATCCTAGCAGTTGACAAGGGACAATTTGAAGCTGCGACTGCTCTTGGTATGACTCATAACCAAACCATGCGTAAGATTGTCCTACCTCAGGTTGTCCGTAACATCCTACCAGCGACTGGTAATGAATTTGTCATCAATATCAAAGATACATCTGTATTGAACGTTATCTCTGTTGTCGAACTTTATTTCTCAGGAAATACCGTGGCAACACAAACTTATCAATACTTCCAGACATTTACAATCATCGCCGTGATTTACTTTGTCCTCACCTTCACCGTAACACGTATCCTACGCTTCGTCGAACACCGAATGGACATGGATACCTATACTACAGGTGCTAACCAAATGCAAACGGAGGATTTGAAATAATGACCCAAACAATCCTTGAAATTAAACACCTCAAAAAATCCTATGGCCAAAACGAAGTGTTAAAAGACATTTCACTCACTGTCCACAAGGGTGAAGTTATCTCTATCATCGGAAGCTCTGGAAGCGGAAAATCAACCTTCCTACGCTCCATTAACCTACTTGAAACGCCAACTGATGGACAAATCCTTTATCATGGACAAAACGTCCTCGAAAAAGGCTACGACCTCACGCAATACCGAGAAAAGTTGGGAATGGTGTTCCAATCCTTTAACCTCTTTGAAAATCTTAACGTACTTGAAAACACAATTGTCGCTCAGACAACCGTCCTTAAACGCGAACGTACAGAAGCTGAAAAGATTGCCAAAGAAAACTTGGAAAAGGTCGGCATGGGAGAACGCTACTGGCAAGCCAAACCAAAACAACTCTCAGGAGGTCAAAAACAACGTGTGGCCATCGCTCGTGCCCTTTCAATGAATCCGGACGCCATTCTCTTTGATGAACCAACATCAGCTCTCGATCCAGAAATGGTTGGAGAGGTCCTCAAAATCATGCAAGATCTGGCTCAGGAAGGCTTGACTATGATTGTCGTAACCCATGAAATGGAATTCGCCCGTGATGTCTCTCACCGTGTTATCTTTATGGATAAGGGTGTGATTGCTGAAGAAGGCAAACCAGAAGATCTCTTCACCAATCCTAAAGAAGACCGAACAAAAGAATTCCTTCAACGTTATCTCAAATAAAAAGAAAAGGCTGCATCAATCTTGCAGTCTTTTTGCTGTCCAAAATGAAAAGGCAGACTCTCTATCTCTACTACTTGAGTGTCAAGAATCCGCCATTATCCAAAGATTAATCTTCAAATTTTTCATGATTTTTTTCATAGAAATCAATTAAACCTAGAGCTGTTTCAAATGAAATATTTTTTACTTTTGCACGACCCTGCGCTAGAGCAATGATAGACATTTCACGCGCATTCGTTTCTTTAGAGATACGGTAGCCTGTGATTTTCTTATCACGAACCCAGCCAACAACTGATTCTACTTTTTCAAAGTTTGACTTAGCCATGTCCTTCTCCTATTTTCTTCTTTACGATATATTATTCTATACGTTTTTATGTCTTTTGTCAATAAAAAAACATATATTCAATAAAATAAAAGACTTTTATTTTTCTTACTTCTTTTTTAAAGCTTATAATATATAGGTTTTCGCTTACTATAAACCATTAGTAAGCACCTAAAAAATAATTGCATTATTAAACTTTAAATATGTAAGAATATTCACATAAAGTGCATACCAGCTACTCAATAGGATAGACAGGAGTCATATTCAAGTAATTCTATACATTCCTTTAAAATTATTAAAGCTAGCAAAGATAATATTTTCCTCTGATTATCTCTTAACTATCTCTTTTCTTTCTCTTTGTCTGAGGTCCCTTCCTGTCATTATTTAAATCTTATTTTCTTTTTCAACTGGTACAATGGACTTGTTTCATCAGATTTTACATATTCTTTTCAAACACCACTTCATAATCAGCATCTAGAATATGACTTCCTAATGTCACAAACTTTTCTACTATTCTCATTTTACAAGTATCAGATCAATTTTATCAATTAAATCACCAAATCTGTCTTATAAATACTGATTATTTTCTCTATTTGCTATTATATTTAGACAATTTTTGAATTAGTTATATATAAAATATTGTATTCAAAATAATATCCTTATATATAGCAAGTGATTCTTTTTTATTGTTATAAACTGAAACAAAAATAATAGGTACTATAATAAGTTGTAGTAGAAATAGTAGGATAGTTTTCCTAAGCTCATAGGAATCGCCCCCTTTCTTTACCCTCATTATAGCACCTATACATCAGTTGTGCAAATAATATGATATTTTTTTATTAGTCCTCAGACGAGCATATTATAGAGTGTTTCATTGCCATTTAAGTTAATATAAGATGGATCAAACCCTTCCATGCGACGAATCAAGCCTGCATAATCATGCTTATCTGCCAAGGCAATCCCAATCAATACTGGGCCTGTCCCCTTGCTAGCTCGCTTGATATACTCAAATCGTGTGATATCATCATTTGGTCCTAAGATATCATTTACAAACTCACGCAAAGCTCCTGGACGCTGTGGAAAATTGACCACAAAGTAATGCTTGATCCCATCATAAATCAAGGCACGCTCTTCCATTTCCGGCATACGGTTGATATCATTATTTCCTCCAGAAATGATACAACAAATGGTTTTCCCCTTGATATATTCAGCTAAAACCTCTAAAGAGGCGATACTAGCCGCTCCAGCAGGCTCTGCTACAATCCCTTGCTTAGAGTAGAGGTCAATCAAGGTTTCAGAAATCAATCCCTCATCGACACCTACTAAGGTTTGAACATGTTGACGAGTTGCTTCATAGGTCAACTGACCTACCTTTTGCACAGCAATTCCATCCGCAAATTTGTCAATTTCTTTGAGTTTGACAGGCCCACCAGCTTCAAAAGCAGCCTTCATAGAACGCGCTCCATTAGCCTCTACCCCAATGACTTCAATTTCTGGACTTGTTTCCTTGATATAGGTAGAAATCCCGGCAATGAGACCGCCACCACCAACAGGAACCAAGACAGCATCAAAATCAATCGATTCTTTTCTAGCTTCTTCTAAAATCTCATAAGCAACTGTCCCTTGACCTGCTTGAACATGGGCATCATCAAAGGGATCAATAAAGGTACGATTTTCAGAGACTGTAAATTCTTGAGCTGCTTTAGCTGAGGCATCAAAGGTATCTCCAACTAGTTTAATGGTTACGAAATCCCCACCAAAAAAGCGAACTTGACCAATCTTTTGTTGCGGAGTAGTAATGGGCATAAAAATAGTAGCAGGAATTTTCATCTCATTACAGGTATAGGCTACTCCCTGCGCATGATTTCCCGCAGAAGCACAGACTACCCCACGCTCACGCTCTTCCTTGTTGAGTTGGGAAATGGCATAATAAGCACCACGAATTTTAAAAGAGCGAACACGTTGGGCATTTTCCTTTTTCAAATAAATCTTAGCACCATACTTCTCCGATAAATAATGGTCATAATCAAGCGGTGTATTCACAACCACACCGTTCAAGACCTTATGAGCCTTGATTATATCTTTCGAACTTAACATCATTTTCTCCTAGACTATTTCATACTTATACTCTTCGAAAATCTCTTCAAACCACGTCAGCTTCACCTTGCCGTACTCAAGTACAGCCTACGGCTAGCTTCCTAGTTTGCTCTTTGATTTTCATTGAGTATTATCTCAATCCATCCTCTTAAAAAGAGAGATGAAGTGATTATAAAAGCGAGTTAGTCCCCCAACTCGCCTTCACCTTAATTTCTATCAATTAGTTATAGATTTTGAATGCATCATCGTCGTTTTTACCAACGAAAGGCATTGCTTTACGCAATTCTGCACCAACTTTTTCAATTTCAAGGTTAGCTGCTTGTTCACGGTAAGCAGTCAATTTTGGACGTCCAGCTTTATAGTCATTGACAAAGTCATTTGCAAATTTACCATTTTGGATATCAGCCAAGACAGCTTTCATGTTTTCTTTAACTTGCTCAGTAATCACACGTGGACCTGATACATAGTCACCGTACTCAGCAGTGTTTGAAATAGATTGACGCATTTTCTTGAATCCACCTTCGTAGATCAAGTCAACGATCAATTTCATTTCGTGAAGAACTTCAAAGTAAGCCAATTCTGGGGCGTAACCTGCTTCTGTCAAGACTTCGAAACCTGCTTCGATAAGGGCAGTCAAACCACCACAAAGTACAGCTTGTTCACCAAACAAATCTTCTTCAGTTTCTTCTTTGTATGTTGTTTCAAGAAGACCTACACGAGCTGCCCCAACACCTTTACACCAGTCCATAGCAATGTTTTTAGCATTTCCTGTTGCATCTTGATATACTGCGTAAAGAGCTGGTACACCAAATCCTTCTTCGTAAGTACGGCGTACCAAGTGTCCTGGTCCTTTAGGAGCACACATAAAGACATCTACATCCGCAGGAACTTTGATAAATTCAAAGTGGATGTTGAAACCATGAGCAAATCCAACTGCGTTTCCAGCTTCCAAGTTTGGAGCGATTTCTGCTTCGTACAATTCTTGTTGGATTTCGTCTGGTGCCAAAATCATAATAACGTCAGCCAATTTAGTCGCTTCTGCTACTGTGTAAGTGTCAAATCCATCTTCTTTTGCTTTGTCAAAAGATTTACCTGGACGTACACCGATGATAACATCGCGACCAGAATCACGCAAGTTTTGAGCATGCGCATGTCCTTGCGAACCATAACCAATAACGGCGATTTTTTTACCATCAAGTGCTGCTACTTTAACATCTTTTTCATATTCCATTTGAACTGCCATAGTTTTTCTCTCTTTTCTTTTATTTATTGCCTTTTAGGCTGGTTTAACAAGTTTAAGTTGGATTTTTAATCACGAGTAAATCCAGTTGCACCCGTTCGAGCAATATTGCGAATACCGTATGGTCTAATGACTCGCAATAGAGCTTCACTCTTTTCAGCATTTCCTGTCATTTGAATGGTAATCGAGCTTGGCGCTACGTCTACCACTGTTGCACGGAAAGGTTGAATAATTGCTAGAATCTCAGCTCGCTTCTCAGCTGGCGCTGACATCTTAACCAAAATCACCTCGCGCTCCAAATGAGGCTTGTCTGTAATATCACGAATGCGAATCACATCAATCTGACGATTGAGCTGTTTGATAATTTGCTCCACTTCATCATGTGAAGCAACATCAATAATAATGGTGATACGCGATACATTCGGATCTTCTGTTGCTCCAACAGAGATGCTTTCAATATTAACCTGACGACGAGATAGGACACCTGTAAAGCGATTGAGGACTCCTGAACGATTTTGTAGTTTTGCTGTTAACATTCTACGCATGGAACTTCACCCCCAACATCTCATGATTACTCTTACCAGCTGGTACCATTGGTAACACCTGTTCCTTACGAGAAATATCTACCTCGATTAGCATAGGAACATCCTCAGTGATGACTTCAAGATCTTGAGTCAAAGTCTCAGGATTGTCAAACTTATAGTTTTTAATGCCATAAGCCTGTGCCATCAATTGGAAATCAGGAAGAGTGTCGAAGACCGACTCTGATGTTCTACCTTCATAGAAGGATTCCTGCCACTGGCGAACCATTCCAAGTGAGTGGTTGTTCAGCATGACCACCTTGATTGGCACCTTGTAAATGTTCAAAATAGCCAATTCCTGGTTGGTCATTTGGAAACCACCATCCCCAACAAACAAGACAACTTCCTTATCTGGGTTGGCAATTTTAGCACCGATTGCTGCTGGAATTCCAAATCCCATCGTTCCCAAACCACCTGAAGTCACTAACTGACGTTCATTTTGGTAGGGATAATACTGAGCTGTCCACATTTGGTGTTGACCAACGTCTGTTACTACAATGGCATCTCCATTCGTCAATTCACCAATTCGTTCAATAACAGCTTGCGGTTGAACCACACGTTCTTTCTTATCATAAGAACGAACACGGTTCTTGTCTTTAGTAACTTTCTCAATCCATTTCTCAGTATTGTTATGAACTGTTGGTTCTGCCAGCAATATTTGCAAAGCTTTCTTAGCATCTCCAACTACAGGAATATCTGCACTGATAATCTTGCCGATCTCGGCTGGGTCAATATCAATATGGGCAACCTTAGCATTCTTAGCAAAGGTCTTTGGATTTCCTGTCAAGCGGTCATCAAAACGACAACCAATACTAATCATAAAGTCCGCTTCCGTCATGGCAATATTAGCTGCGAATGACCCGTGCATGCCTCCCATTCCAAGGAAGAGTGGATGACTCGTTGAAATCGTTCCTTGTCCCAAAAGACTGGTTACCACCGGAATTTGATAGCGTTCTGCAAATTCATTTAATTCCGCAGCAGCTTCAGCATAACTAATCCCACCACCAGCTAGTAAGACTGGCTTTTTAGCCTTGGATAATTGCTTCAAGATTTTCTTGATTTGCATATCATTCGGCTCAAGAGTTGGTTGATAGCTTGGTAGGTTCACTTCTGGTGAATAAATGAAGTCTGTTTCCAAAGCAGATACATCTTTAGGTAGGTCAATGACAACTGGACCTGGTCGACCTGTAGTTGCAATATGAACAGCTTCCGTAATAATACGCGGAATATCGGCTGTCTCACGAACTTGGTAATTGTACTTAGTGATTGGCATGGTAATTCCCACGATGTCTGCCTCCTGAAAGGCATCCTTCCCAATCCCTGCTCGCGCTACCTGACCTGTAAATACCAAAAGGGGAACACTGTCGCTCATGGCATCCGCAATCCCTGTAATGGCATTTGTTGCTCCCGGTCCGCTAGTGACGACGGCAACACCCAACTTTCCAGTTGATTTGGCATAACCTTCAGCTTCATGCAGACAGCCTTGCTCATGGCGTCCCAGAATGTGGCGAATGCCTTTAAAATTATATATCGCATCATAAAAAGGCAAGACCGCACCACCAGGATAACCAAAGATGGTATCAATTCCTAAATCACGAAGTGTTTCCAAAACTAGATCCGACCCCGTCTTAGGAGATTCTAAACTGATTTTCTCCATTGTTCCCCTTTCTCTTCACTTAAAATAACTTGTTACTATCATACCATTTTTTCAAAATTTTTCAAGAGAAACGAAGAAATTTTCTGAATTTTCTATTTTAACGTTTATTTATGAATATTATTTTTGTTTTTATTTAAAAGATAGCGATTTTATTATTCAAAAAGAAAAAAGAACTGATTTCTCAGTCCTTCATTAATCTTATTCCACACTAAATAGGTATGGGTAAACTGGTTGTTGGCCTTGGTGGATTTCGACTTCAACATCTTCGAATTCTTCTGCGATTTCTTGAGCAATTTCATTGGCAAGTTCTTCACTTCCGTCTTCACCGACATAGAAGGTTACAATTTCACTATCTTCATCCAACATATGTTTCAATGTTTCAGTCAAGGTTTGGTGCATATCAGGGTTTGACACGAGGATTTTCCCATCCACCATACCAAGATTATCGTTTTCATGGATTTCTAAACCATCAATGGTTGTATCACGAACGGCTGTTGTGACACTTCCACTAACTACATCGCTAAGAGCAGCAGTCATACGCTCTTGATTTTCTTCGATGGACTTGCTTGGATCAAAGGCAAGAAGACTTGTCAAACCTTGAGGAAGAGTACGAGCTTCTACCACTACTGCTGGTTGCTCCAAAACTTCTGCTGCAGATTGAGCTGCCATGAAGATGTTTTTGTTGTTTGGCAGGAAGATAATGTTACGAGCGTTGACCTGTTCAACAGCCTTGATAAAGTCTTCTGTTGAAGGGTTCATAGTTTGACCGCCTTCAATAACATAATCCACGCCTTGAGAACGGAAGATATCTGCTAGACCTTTACCAGCCACCACAGCAATCAAAGCATACTCTTTTTCTTCAGCAGGCTTGCTAACTTGGGCAGCTTCTTTCTCAACCTGCGCTTCGTGTTGGTTCCGCATATTGTCAACTTTTACCTTGACCAAGCTACCATATTTGAGACCTTCTTGCATAACAAGTCCTGGATCTTCTGTATGAACATGGACTTTGACAATTTCATCATCGTTAACAACAAGGAGAGAATCCCCAAGCTCATTCAAGTAGTTACGGAATTCATCGTAGTCAAAATCTTTGGCATAGGTTGGACCTTGCTTAAGAGCTACCATGATTTCAGTACAATAACCAAAGGTGATGTCCTCAGTCGCTACATGACCAGCCACAGACTTATGATGCTCTGCATTGATCATCTCACTCATGTTGGCAGGAGTGGCTACAAAGTCCTCAGATGCAATATATTCACCAGTAAGGGCTGAAAGGAAACCTTCATAGATGAAGACCAGTCCTTGACCACCTGAATCCACAACGCCAACTTCCTTCAAGACTGGAAGCATGTCTGGCGTTTTAGCTAGAGCTGTTTTAGCACCTTCCAAAGCTGCACGCATTACTTCAACAGCATCATCTGTTTGCTCAGCTTTTTTCTTAGCACCGATAGCAGCACCACGAGAAACTGTCAAAATCGTTCCTTCAACTGGTTTCATCACTGCCTTATAGGCAACTTCCACACCTGATTGGAAGGCGAGGGCCAAGTCTTGACCTGTTAACTCGTCTTTATCCTTGATGGCTTGTGAAAATCCACGGAAAAGCTGAGACGTAATCACTCCTGAGTTCCCACGCGCACCCATCAAAAGACCTTTAGCAAGAATGCTCGCTACCTCTCCAACTGTAGAAGCTGGTTTGTCTGCAACTTCTTTGGCTCCATTTTCAATGGTCATTCCCATATTTGTTCCAGTATCTCCATCCGGAACTGGAAAGACGTTTAATGAATTGACATATTCAGCTTGCTTATTCAAGCGAGTTGATGCAGCCTGCACCATTTCTTGAAATAAGCTAGTAGTAATTTTTGACACAGTTATTCTCCTACAACTTTGATATTTTGAATGTAGACATTTACAGTCTGAGCAGTAATTCCAAGCTGGTTTTCCAAGCTAAAACGAACACGCTCTTGAATGTTTTTTGACACTTCGCTAATCTTTGTTCCGTAGCTCAACACGGTATATACATCAACTGCAATACTGCCATCTTCGGCTGCCTTTACGACAACACCTTTAGAATAATTTTCCTTACCTAGCAGGGCTTGGAAATTATCTTTGAGGGCATTTTTACTAGCCATACCGACCACACCAAAAATCTCAGTTGTTGCACCGCCTACGACAGTTGCAATCACTTCATCTGTTAGTTCGATTTGACCATCTTTTGTATTAATTTTTACAGTCATCCTTTTTACCTCAACTAGTTGATACTCTATTTTATCATATTTCAGCCCAAGTGTAAAAGCAGAATACTGTATCAGCGGATATTTACTCTATTTTTCAAATGATGTTACACCCACAGAAAAAGAAAAAAGACCCAAAGGTCTCCTTACTTTTATTATTAAACGCGTTCAACTTTACCTGATTTCAAAGCACGAGCTGAAGCCCAAACTTTTTTAGGTTTACCATCGATAAGAACAGTAACTTTTTGAAGGTTTGGTTTTACGGCACGTTTTGTTTGGTTCATCGCGTGTGAACGGTTGTTTCCAGATACAGTCTTACGACCTGTAAAGTAACATACTTTAGCCATTGTGTTTTCCTCCTATTAGATCTAATATAGCGGATGTGCTAGCACCACATACCGTACTATGTTATCACACTTTCTTCATTTTTGCAAGGGAATTGGAAGATTTCTTTGTGTCTAAATTTTTGGGAATAATCAAATATCCTTATAACTCAATAAAAAAGCGAGGATTTTCAGACAAAAAAACTGGAGAAAGTTCCTCCACTTTACTCCAGCCCTTGACTATATTGCACTATTTATGCTACAATATTGTTTGACTGATTAAGCAAAGTGTTGTTTTGTCTTAATCGGTGGTGGTGTAGTAGTTGCTGCTTCTACACCTTTTTCGTTTTTATTTACTTTATTATTGTAACACACATTAGGCAAAAAAGCAACTGTTTTGTATGAAAACATGACAAAAAGACCTCTAAAAAATCTTTTTTTTTAGAGGCTTTTGTCTGCCTTTTTGTATTATTTATGCCCTCTTTTTCTGATAACTGCTTTGTGTGGCCTATGGTTAATACGAAATCCTGCACCTGGTCCCGTATCCCTAAATTCTTCATACTCTTGTCTCCAAGATCCAAAAAATAGATTGTATAGCTGATCGATTCGTTCAAGGAGTATCATTCTGGCCATAGTACAAGCCCCTTCGATGGACCAATACATCCCTCGATGTTTCATACGGTAAGTAACCTTTCGGTGCTGACTCTCCATTACCCCGATACCACGTGAGGATAACCCTCTAAGTTTAGGTGGTCTAGTGTCACAGAAATTTCTTAATAATTTCTTACGGAAATTGTAAAAATTATCAAGAGCTTCTTGACTTTCTGTGAGAGATTCAACTGTATCTAGTACGGTCAGAAGCAGGCTCTTCTGATGATTTTTGATGGCCTTAAAAGCAAGATCAAGTAGTGTAGATGGGTACGGCTTCAGGAATCTTTTAAGTTCTTCATTGACATGATAGGCATCCCAGAAATGCTCATGACGTTTAATCCGTAAGACCTTCTTAATTTCTTGAAATATTCTGCGAGAATATCCTTTACCATTGTCCGAGTTAGTGATAAGAAGAGTTCGATCAGTGATTTCAAAATGATTATAGAGATAGTCTATCAATTCTTCCTTTGCTTGTTCATGGCTTGTATGGATAATCTCATGCTTATTCTCTAGTACATACCGATTATTACCAACCTTTTTAGCTCCAGTATGAATCAGGAAATGGGCTAAGTCTGTATTGTGTCGTTCATCATTGCTTGATGTTGTCTTGATGAGCACACCATCTCCCTCAAGGTAGATTTTATCTGCCCGGATTTTTTTCGGTTGCTCATCACCTCTAAAAAGCCGATAGCGTTCCCTATCTGAAAAGAGTCTGCCTGCCATTTTTACAGACTTCAAAACAGCGTCCTTTGTTATCTCCAGGCGATAAGCCATCTTAACTGTTCGACAAACTTCACGATAGGATAAAACAGAAGCGTGTTTTGCCATGTGAAAAATCAACTCAGGAGAATAACGCATATACCTTTCTAAACCCAGCCACTCATCTACGGGATAACAACTTTTCTTTCCCTTTCGCCAGCGATTCCTAGAGAAAGTCACCTCTCCAAATGTAAAAACAACTGTCCTCTCTGTACTATCTATCCGCTTATATCCCCTCAATCTCATGGAGGGAGCAATCTGCTCGTCATAATCTCTTACTCGCTTCAGGAATTGCTGCTCACGTTTGCGATCTAGTTCTGCGACAAATTCTTTTTCATCAAATCTAAACATACTCTCTATTGTACTGAAATCATGACTAGATTGAAAACATCAGAAACTTCTACAAGACTTTTTCATCCTCAAAACGTCGGTCAACTTTCTCTTCTCGACTACGCACGTGCTCCTTAATATCTCTATAATCTGTGTAATGTTTTAGAGTATCGTCAAAGAATTCTTGTAGGGCTCCTTTTTCAATTTGAAATTGTTTGATCAGTTGACTGACATCTTCCAACCCAATATCTTTTGGGACTCCCAAATCATCCAATAATTGTACCGACGTAAGACTATTTTCTGGAGATTTCTGGATGGCTAAAAGTGCTCCTTCAATTTTATGATAACGTCCAAGTCGCTCATCTAGTTGTCTTAATTCCTCCTGGGTAGTCTCAATCTTTTCATTAAAACGCTCCTCCAAATGTTGAAATTGTGCTCCATCTGTCACGCCGTGCTCGACTAAGAAATTATATTCCTTAATCAGTTCACGCATAGAGGAAATTTGAGCGTTTTTAGTTACAAGTGTTTCTCCATTTTGTTTGGCCAATTGCCTTGCGACAGTCAAGCCCATCATGTACCTATTTTTTTGAGATTGATCAGGATTGAGAAAATAAAAATAGTCTTTCTCTTTGATATAGATGGTATAGTTTCCATCCTCATTTTTATCAACTTTATGAGAAGGTATTAAAATTGTACCACTATTTAAAACTCCCATATCCATCTGCACGTAAATGCCTTGCTTGCTTTCTTGCTCGACCTGCCAGGATTCCACTTCCAATTTCAATTCAAAATCATTTGCCGTTTTTTCTTTTGATTCTTGATATTGTGCTTTCAATTCCTCCACATCAAAAACTAACTGATTCTTAGAAATTCTCTCTTTTATTTTTTCAAGAGAATAGAGTCCTTTCTTCGATAATGTATTATCTCGGACATTTCTTTGTTGAGGCTGATCAAGTAATTTATACTTCACAAATTTACCAGAGAAATCAATCTGAAGATCAAGTGCAGCTGCCTTTTGTTTAAAATCTTCCAACGACAGAGAGTGCTTTAGAAGAAAATCCAGACGATCCTTGATTTCAAAGCGATAATTATTTTGTCTCCGCCAAGCAGAATACTTTGTATAAGAATTTTTCATAGTAGGCTCAATAATTTTAGCGCCATAACGTGCCGCATATTTGTCCGATATCGCCCTCAGATTTTTCAATGTTTTCTTTTCCCAGCGAAATTTCTTGAGCGTTGAGGTATTGGTGGTATTAAGTATGATATGGTTATGAAGATGATCTTTATCCGTGTGTGTTGCAATCACAAACTCATAATTTCCACCTGTCAATTCTAACATCGTTTGACGGCCAATTTCATGAACCTGCTCAGGAGTCAAGTTATCATCTGGAGAAAAAGACTGGATAATGTGATGAGCCAATACTTGTTTTCCTGAAGATAATTCTTTCAAGTCATCATCTCCTTTTTTAAAGGCTGCAGCTAATTTTGTCATGACCATTTCTTCATCTGCTACACTAAAATCAGAGATCCCATTGCCAGATACTAGCTTCATTTGAAGCTCACCATTATGATAGACAAGAGGAAAATCAAGATCACTTTCTGCAGTTTCTGATACAAGAGTTTTCGCTTCATTCAGAATATAGCGTACAGCTATTTTTAAATTGGAAGGAGTTTTAATTTGTTTGGGTGTTTTGATTACTACCATTCGTCATACGTCCTTATTGTTTTCACTTTTCGTTCCTGTAAACTTTTCTTCTCCGCACTAGAAAGTTTGACAGCCACCATCTCTTTCAACTCAGATAGATAGTCAATGATTTGTGCCACTTCCTCTGGCGTAACCCCTTGATTTTCATTGGCATGTTTAGCAATTTGGTTGATGTTCGTACCCACTCGATTGATAGCAACTCGAAGGTCTTTCAATTCGGAAAAATCAATTTGAACCACCTTCCCTTGTACCAATTGATTCTTCGCATAGTATTGAAAAGATGGAACTCCCATTTGGGCCATCGCCGTTTTAATTTGACGATCTTCCTCTGGTGTTAGTCGTATCAATTTTTGTATATAGCGTTTTCTATTTTCTCGTTTCTGCATTATTTTTTTATCCTCTTTCTCTCAAAGTCTCTGGCATTTTCTGACCAGGCATCAGCCCCTGACTTCCTTGTGGCAAGCGTAGCAAATGGATATCCATTTGCGAAATTTAAAAAAATCAGAGAAGGAGAACCTTGTAGTTTTCCTTCTTGATTTTCTCAGTTTTGGGGAAATCCCCAAGCCCCTTTCCTATATCTTTTGGAGTACAACCTCTAACAATTTATCGCAACCAACTGAAGATATTTTTGAAAATAGATGATTGCTTATCACTATTTTCTACACTTTTTTCTTTCTTACCTTGCAACTTTTCAGCTAGGACAGAAAGTTGTTGAGTAGTTAGAGGCTGGAAAATAGACTGCCCAATTTGTATTTCTGTCAGTAAGATTTTTTCAGTGAGTACAGCTTGAAATTCTTCATCTGTGATCATCTTGAGTAGATCAATATTTTCTTCTTCCCACCCCAAAAGAGCAGGATCTCCTTCAGGTAGTTGAGACTGTTCTTCCTCTAGTTGCTCCATAACTTTTTGGCGAGTCAAGTCTCTAGCGTTTGGCGATACCCCTTGAACTCTGTCTCCATCCATGATTGGAATAAAGTCTGAGAGGATGATGATAAGTTGTTCTTCTTGTTCATTGGTCATGAGTGTTGTCCTCCTTGATGATGGTTTGTTTTTAATTTGACCTTGGGTTTATTTGGGGTGTCCCGTTCGGTCATTTCGAGAAACCCTTCTCTTTTTTTGATTGTGCATCTGCTTTCAACTCCTGCTTGTGATCTTCGACAGCCTGCTTGCTCTGATCTTGAAACTTCTCTAGTTTTTGTTCAAAACTACGCTTCGTTTGTTTCTCCTGACTCAATCTTAATTGTTCCAATGCTTGATCCATCCGAACCATTAAACTTTTAGCTTCTTGTTGGACAATATCCAACTGTGCTTCTAAATCAGCAAGTGTCTCCTTATCTGCAGACCATCCAGATAGATAGTTAAAGGAATACTCTGACGTATCAATACCATAGTATGAAGAAACGACATAAGCGACACTTTCAGCCTGGAGTTCAGCGGTGCTTCTAGTTAGATTTTCCTTTTGAGGATTATCTGCATGATGCAACTCTGCATGAGCCATTTCATGTAAGAAAGTTTTAATAATTTGAGCCTTGTTCATCTCATTACTACGTAAAACAATTTGATTTTCTGGGACAGAATAATATCCATGTTTATTATTTTCCATCTCTTCAAATCGAACCGATACATCATTTTCTTTTGCAATAGCCATCAGGGCACGGTAAAGATTTGCATAGTCCAAATCAGTCAGCTGTTCTTTAACTTCTGCAGCTTTTGGCATCTCCTTTCCTTCTGTCTGACTAACATCAAAAACTGGCACTAAACCAAAGAATGTAACTGTTTCTGGTTTCCCATTTTTATCCAATATTGGTTGGTTATTCTCATCCTTTTTGATTTTCGTCATAGGTTTAAAAATACGTAAAGCCTTCTCCCCTTTTTTCACATAGCGGTCAAAGTTTTCTTTCCACTGCTTGAAAGAAGCTACTTGCCTTGCTTCAGGATTTTGTGCAAGAATTAAGCGTAAGTTGCGATTAGAATAATTATTTAGTTGGCTCATTTTCGTTAGATAGTCTTTGTACTTATCTGAATCCAGAAACTCCTTAATTCCTTCTTTAAGGTGTCGGCTTAATCCTGCCATATCTTTATTTTGAATAAAATCTGCGACTGCAAGACTGCCAGCTGCTAACACAACTTCATCCGCTTGTAGACTCTCCTCGCCCTCTGGTTTAGAACCTGGTTTCGATCTAAAATCATACGGATTCGTTCCCTGAAGCAACTCCTCCTCATCAGAAACACCATCAGCATCCGCATCATGTTCCAACTCCTGCTTGTTGTAGCCTTGTTCTTCTAATTTGATTTCTTCCTCTTGTGATTTCTCAAATTCTTCTCGGACTGTGGAGATCGTTTGTTCAACTTTTTCTGATAAACCTTTGATTTCTTTTTGCCATTTTTCAATAAGGGCCAATTGTTCCATAGGTGAGTCTTTGACTCCCAACTTCTCAAACCAAGCAGATAGATTTTCGACCTCAACACTATCCATTCCATCAAAAGAGATAAATCCAAGGCGACCATCATGACTACTATCTGTAAATCCAATTGGACTATTTTCCAAATCTCCAAATGGGAGTTGGGATAGAAGTTGATCTGCGTAAAGAGTATCTTCTAAAGCGTAACTGAACTGAGAAATATCTAACTCACTCGCCAATCTCTCCAGATGATACGGAGTGAATATGGCCCCATCTATCTTCATCAATTCTGGGTACTCTCTCATTTCTCGTGTTCCAAGTCTTTCTTTGTGAGCGATTGGGTTAATCTCATTCCCAATATCGTAACGGATGCCATCCTGGATCAGTTCACCATCGGGAGCGTAGATACTAAACTGGATCTTAGTTGGAGAGATGTAACCTTCTGGGCGACCATCAGTCACTTGTTTTAGCCCTTCCTGATGTAACGGATAGAAGCTCTGATTGGCCTTATATAGCTCCCTAGCGAAGTCTTGATAAGATATCAGCTCAGTCTCTTTAAAGGGTAATTTAGGCCCATCTGGTCGCTCCTCAGCCCATTGAAGGCGTACATGGTAGTTCTCCTTATAGATGTGATCTTGTTGCCATTCTTTATAAAAATCTGAATTTGTATCTAGGAGATGATCTGCACCAGCTGCAGCAACAATCTGATCAAAATTATCATTGTGCTGTTTTGCATAGTCAAGATACTGATTCCAGGCTTGATGAAATTCTTCTGGAGTTTTTGAGATATCACCTGGCACACCTAAATTATAAACAGTATCTAGGACTTGAGTAAACGTAGCCGAATCAAGTAGTAGGCTATTCAGTGTGTTCTCAGGAGTAGATTGTTCAATTTCTTTAGTTGTATCAGGCTTGATTTCTTCAAACAAGCCATCTTTCAAAATGGTTTGCAACTCATTTCCTCTATCCTTGACATAATCCTCATTGATAGACAACTGTTCAATATTACCATCACGTTCACGAAAGACAGCAAGTATAACTTTTTCCTTAGTTTTCTCTACATCAACTTTTAGATCTCTATTGATTTTCATGAGAGATGCAGGGACACGTTCTTCTCCTATATCTTTGAAAAGAAGCAAGAAATCCTCGTCTTTACTCTTGATAGCTTCTGAAAAGTTAAGTCGTTGCGCAATTCTCACTTCGTCTAAGTTATCCAAAACAAACGATTTAGGATCAAGAATATCCTCTAACATAGGAATAACTTGTAATTTTTCTTTTAGACTATTACTAACCAGTATTTGATTATAGTCTCCCCTTCCCTCAGCAAAATCGACTACAAAATCTCCAGCATTCCTACCTGGAACAACTGGCCTGATTCCTGTTAAGTGTAAAAAGTTTTCTCGTTTAAAATTAACATCTAACAAACTCACCTCTCCATTATTGGAATAGAAATAATAGATTTTACTATTCGCTAATTCCTCTAGATACCATTGAGATGATTTCTGAATAGAACCAGCGTACTGATTCATTCTTTTCAAATCATCAGATGTAATTGGATGGTATTTCGATTGTCTTCGTTGCACTTCCTCAAAAGTTGTGCTAAAATGTAAGTAACGATAGGGTGATGTCGGGTGACTGGCAACAGTTTGCTCAAAGGTTGCTGATAATTCAGCTTCAGGTTCGGCACTGCCTACAGCATCATGCTGTGAATAGCCCTCTCCACCACTGGCCCTATCATTCATTTGCTCCTGGGAACTCTCAGGAGCTTTTTCTGTGCTCTGAATTTGTTTTTTGGGCTCCCTACCATCTCCAAGAGGATTGGAAAGTTTTTCATAGGTCACTGTTTTGTCCGAATCAATAACCATTTGTTTTCTAGGCTCTACTGAAAAATCTATATTATTCCAGTTTTCCTTCAACCACGCTGCATCTTCAGGAGAAAGGTGGCTGGTATCAGGAAAGTGACTTGATGATTGAATTTCCTCAGTCTTCTCCAGTTGTTTTTCCTGCTTCAGAATCTCATTCCAGTCTGTCTTCTCCTGGCCTTCACGTTGTGGTGGTCTTGCATCGATAGTTGGGATTTTCTTCTCCCGTAGTTTGGTGATAAAGTCTGTACCTGCTTTATCACGATCAACTGCCAGCGTGATGAGATCATCGTATTTGTGATCTTGGAAAAGTGTGGAGGTTTCCGCTGCAACAGATAAAAATTTAGAGGTACGTGTTAGTTCGCTAGACTTGGTATAATCCCTTTCATCCATCGCAATCTCCCCTCGATTCTGCAGAATTTCAAGAACATAGTGAGACAAAACTCCCTCTTTTAATCCTTCCATCGCAACTAGTCGAACATCGTTTAATTCGCCCTTATGAAGCTCATAATAGCTCATAAGGTCAATTGGTGCCTCTGTCACAATTAAACGCTTAGGAGAGCCTATAGAAACGTTTAAGCCACTAATAGATTCTGATTGATACATGATTTGTTTCAAGTATCCTTTGCCAGGATGACGTTCTTGATCAGGAACAAGTCCCTGGAGGCTCGCACCTACCAGTTGCTGATTTCTATCCAAGTATTTAAAAACTAATACATCTTCTATAACGCCCTCTTTGTCCTTACGTTTGGCTTGGGCTAATACTCCCTTCTCAAGGAAGAAGTCAATTGTATCATCAGAGAGACCTCTAATCTCCTTGAGATAGGTTCTCGCCTCCACAAATGGTTGTTCGTAAGGTGCTAGTGTATAGTTGAAAGGTTTACGTTCTTCCTCTACTGGTTTTGCTTCAGGGAAGGAACCTGTCTCTAAGAATACCATGGCTTCCTTATAGCTAACATTTTGCATTTGTTGCACTAGATTGATAGTATCACCAAATAGGTTTTGAGAATACCAATGCCAGGTATTCTTGACAGTATCAATCTTAAATGAGTCATGCTCGGTCCAATAATACTCTCGATGTGACTTTCGCTTCATCTCCATTCCAAGGCTACGAGCTACTTCTAAAATATCCAGCGATTTTGCCTGTGCTTTTGTTAAAGGCATACTCTTTCCTCCTCTACTAATTCCTTAAATAAAAGATATCCTTCAGGAGTTGCATCTAGTTCACTAACAACTATTGGATCTTCCTGACTCGTTGTCACAAAAAGATGAGGAGCTAATTGATAGAAAGTCTCCTCATCTGCCTGTTTGAATAGCTGCCAAATAGCATAACGTTCTGTAGCTAAATTTTCTAGCTTTAATGCTAAAACTTGTGAGATACTCTCCAGGTATCCTAATTGTATTTTTGGTGTTTCCATCCTACTATCCTTTCTGTATGTTAGGCCACGAATAACTCTTTTAGCTGCGGAGTCAAATCGTTAGCATATAAAAGCAAGCCGTCGATGTCTGTTCCTTTTCGAGTGTATTCGTACCAGTTTTCTTTGTCTTCAGGAGAACTTGCAATCTCATCTTTTCTAGGATGATCATAGACACTTGCTTTTTTATCTCTGAAGACATTTTGTTTAGAAATAAAGACCAATCCTTCTTCTACCCCAATTCTTGCGACTTCATCTGGAGTTAGAAGGGGACGGCCTTGAATTTGTTTATTTTCACTTGATGAGCCATTACGATAACTATGCGATTTTGAGGTGGATCTAGTACGTATAGTCTGCTTACCTGACCTTGTAGAATAGTATTCCATCGTATCCTTGTCATTTGTCCCTAAAAATAGGTGAGTAGCACAGTTATTAAAGATGGTCTTCCAATCACTTTTATAAAGTGATTCTAGCTGATTGACAGCTTGGATGATAATCTTAATAGACATCTCACGACTACGAATAGAAGAGAGGACCTGGGCGAAGTTTGGAATACGGCCAATTTGTGCAAACTCATCGAAGATAAACTGAATGTGGCGAAGATTTTTTCTACTGTAGCCAGGTACTTTCCCTTGCAAGATATCATCAGCCTTATGTGTAAGAACCTCAAAACCAATCGCAAACAAGATTGATGAAAGAAAATTAAAGGAGTTATTGGTTTCAGGAATAGCAATAAAAACGGCTGTCTTTTTCGTATTCCAGGTATCCATTTCCATGGTATCTTCACTGATTAAGTTTCGGACATCTTCGTGGTCGAAGATAGAATAACGAGAAGACAAAATCGCTACCACACTGTTTCTTGTCTCACCTCTGAAGTTTTGGAATAATTTCCACTGTTTATAAGCATAGTTATTAGGTTGATGTTCGTTCAGTTCTTCAAACATCTGCTCGACAGGACTTGGTACATCTGGGTCCTCTCGATACATATTTCTTAATAAATCCGCAACGTGACCCAAATTGGGCATATATAACTGGACTCCTGTTTTAGGATCCTTAGAGTCAAAATAGAGATAACCAATCAATGCACGTTGCAGCATCAACTCTGCTTGAACCCAGAAGTCTTCTCCAGTATGCTCACTCTTCTTCGTTCCCTCAGTAATTGCTTCAGAGATACGATCAATATCTAGCTCAGACTTCATGTAATGAAAAGGATTAAACCGATCTGAATTCTTGAGACGAATTAAATCAAAGATTTTAACAGCATAGCCAGCTTTCTCAAGCATCTTCCCAACTTCATGTACCAGGTTTCCTTTAGGATCCGTCACAACAAAGTTTGAGTTCATCTGCATTAAATTTGGCAATACAAAAGTAAAGGTTTTACCGTCTCCTGGAAGTCCAATGACAATCACATTTTTGTTGAGTTGCACATTGTAGGCTAAGCGAAAGTTGAATAGTCCCATTTTGACCTGTTTTGAAAAAATCATATTCTTCTCAAAATCAACGTCTTCAAACCGTCTCATTTCCTTCAAAGTCGCAAAACGAGCACTACCTTGCTCTTCTCCCTGGCGATATAAATTCTTATCCATAGAAGCATAGACAAGCATTGGGAGGCCGAATCCGATCAACCCTGCATACAAGGCTCCTGAATCAAAGAAAACACCAAAAGAGAAGCGTTCCCAGTGTTCTAGCAACCAACGAAGTCGCAACATTCCCATGAAAGGTACTGCTGCAGTCGAAAGTTGGTAGTAATGGTAAAAGGACTGGAAAATAACAAATGAAAATAGCCCCACCACCAGGTAGGGCCATATGGGTTTTCTAATCATCGTGTCTTCTCCTTCCCAATCTCCTTCGTAACAACTGGCATCGTTCCTTTATAGACCTTATTTGTCTTATAGTAATTGATTTTATCTTCAGGAGTCATTTCGTGTGGTTTCTTCAGCACCTTTTTCGCAAACTCTTCCAATTTTTCTGGGCTTTTCGTGATGTCTGCCAACATATCTTTGAGAGCCTTTTCTACCAGGAGACGATTTTTTGTTTCAAAGAAGAGATAGGTTGTACCATCTTTTTGATGATAAGTAAAACCTACCTTATACTCCTCCAGGTAATGCTTCAACTTAGCCAAGTGAACTTCACTATTTAATAACTTCTCGACATCTTTTTTTGATTTTGTGGCCATAAAGTCATTAAAACGTGTCTCCCCTTCAAAAGTTCGATTTGCCGCCTTATGTTGTTTCTTGTCATAATGGGCTTTTGCGAGGGCATACAGAGCTTGTATCGTCATCTCCAGGGTAACTTTTCCTTTTAACGCCAGAGAATGACTGACTTTTTCTTGATCCATGTAAGACCTCCTTTATTTTGGATAATTGGATAGTTCTGGCTTGGCAATAACCTGGAATCCGTAAGGCGCTGAAGGTTCTTCCTTCACAGTAACTACCAAGCGTTTCTGACTTCTGTTCTCACCGTCTTTCACGGCCACTACATAGGTCAGTTGATAGGTTGCTTCATCGACCATCAAGCTAGACTCCAAAATCACTGACTGCAGTTGACCTGGTTGTCTGTCTAGCACTAACTGAGGAGCTACAAAATCAGCCATTTTCCCTTTATCAGAGTAAAGGGCTGGTAAAAAGTAACGTGAAAAGGCATCTAGTTCCCCTGTTTTTGACTGAATGGTTTTTAGATTTGAAAGTTCCTTGGATACGGCGGAGAGTTGCTTTTCTTGATGGTAAACTAGCGTAAATGATAAGCCAGCAAGTGTCAGACTTCCTACTAGACCAAACAACACCAGAACTCTTCCTAAATACACCCAAAAAGAGCGTTTAGAAGAGGTTCGAGGTTTGGGAGTTTCATGTTTCAAGGAAGAGGCTTCAGTTTTCTCTTCAGGAGTCTTCTCTAGATGTTTTGTTTTAGTCTGGCGCTTAAAGAGTGAGGTTTTTGATTCTTTTACTGTAGCCTCCTTGTTATTCACCATACCAGGCTTCAGGAAGAGGCTATCTGCGATCCCTTCAAACGGCAAATAGACATCTTCTTGGTACACCACTACATTCTTTTTATCCAGTTCCTCTACCAATAAAACGGCCTCTGCCTCCTGGTGTTTAACCTTAGCATTTTCTCGCTCCAGGGCTTGATACACAAGATCCCGATTTTTATACGTTGTGGTCGTGTTTTGTGTCAGATTGGTTAAACGGTACATCTTTTTCAGCTCCTTTCAATTTTCCTTCAGCAAGAGCTGTTTCAATATCAGCCCAGGTTAAATTATGTTCGGCCAAGTAGTTTGACCGTTCCTCATGTTTGGCCAGAATGATTTGAGTTTCTAGCTGCTGCAGTTTCTCTTCTTCCTTCTTGGCCTTGGCCATATAGTCAGCTAAGCGGTCTTCCGCTTTCTGTTTTTGTTTTTCCAAAGTTTCTAATTTTGTCATTGTTCCTTTTTCCCTTCTGTACTTTGTGTTTGGTTAGTGATTGGTTTGTTTAACGATGGAATACTCGCCTTTTCGCTGGTGTTCAAGCTGTCCACAATCAAAATGGGGTCAATATGATTTACCAGGTATTTCCCATCTTGCTTGCTGAAGCGAATCCGTATGGTTCTTGAAGATCCTACGTTTGTTTGGGCGTTAGTATAATCATACTTCTTCTGTAACTGTGTCTGAGTGTATCTCACTTGAGCTAGGGCAACATGGTTTTCTTGATCGATATAGATGGTAGAAGACTTCATCTGTGTATCCACTACATAGCCCTTATAGGTTTGTACCGTTGGTTCTTCTTCAGAGTTCACTTCCTGATTGTAAGCAGCTTCTGTCATATAGGGCAAATAGCGATTTCTATTTTCTCCCAGATCCTGCTTATTGAAGTAAGCCGTCAAAAATTCCTTTACATATTCTTGCGTTAGTTCGCTTCCCTCTGCTTTGGTTTCTTGTTGCGTAGTTTCAGCTTCCTGTTTAGCTTTCTTTTGTGATGAGGTTGCTGCTCCAATCCAGAATACGAATCCTAGAACTAGCACAACTCCTATAAAGATTCCTCCTATTTTCAGGAGTTTCAATTTCTCCATATCTATCATTTTCATGATTTACCTTCTTTCTTTTTTAATTCGGTGTCGCAAATGTATAGTAGTCAGCTGGATAGAGAACACGAAAATGGACCTTATCCTGTACACCTTGGACATTACATTCCGAAACTAGGAATGAACCGTCTGGGTTCACAGCTTCCACAATCGCAACATGACCGTATCCACCTGGTGTCCCACCAAATCCACCTAGAATTGATACAACAGCCCCTCTCGTTGGTGACGTACTGTACTTCCATCCTTTTGCGACTAGGCTTGTTACCCAATCCTGACCATTTCCAAGGTAACCATAGGACCCTGATAAGTCTGTAATCGTTCCTAGTTCAACTAAACGATTATACGCATACCAAGTACATTGACCAACTGGGTAGCCGCTTCCTTGTTGTGTAGTCATAGAAGCTTGTGTAGGAGGGTGCTCCACTTTTGACTGATACTCGGCAGGGAAATTCCAGGAAGATGCTAACGCTCCACCTCCTCGAACTTGTTGAGTAAGAAAAGCGTGGATCTGCTTAGCATTATTCTGGCGCTCTAAGACCTTATCTCCAGAGTTTCCTTCCCAATTAACCAGGAAACGCTCTGTAAGCGTCTCTACATCCTCTGTACTAGTTAGAATTGAAGTTAGTCCTGTGATATAGTAAGGAGTATCCCCCTCCAACATAAAATCCAGTTGCAGTTCCAAATCATACCACTTCTTATTCTTAGATTTTGCATAGTTTAATAATAGAGTATGTCTCGTGGAGCCATCCGCTGTATCTGTCCACTGTCCCAATCCTAAACCTCGTCGAAGAATATTTGGGTATCTTCCGTTATAAATCGCTGGTCCTCCTATAGCTAACCAGGACTCATCATCCCATGAAGAAGAATCAGCCCCTACTGGTGGGCTAAGATAGTCTCCTTCAGCACGTTTAGGATTGATATTACTTTCAGTTGCAAAGTTCCCAAGCATGGCTGCCAAACCATTATCTGTTAGCCCTGGTACCTTTTGCTTCAAGTAATCTTTTATCGCTCGTGATTTTTGTCCCAAATCGCCATTAAGCGTGGTAATGACTGAGGTTGTCTGATTGTACGTGACAGATTGAAAGTAAAAGCCTGGATTAACTGATGTCCACTTTTCTTTCTTATCCTTTGTCTCTTTTTCCTCCAATTTTTGATACTGAATGATCTGGTAACCATTTGCCGTTACCTTCCCAACCTCATCTCCAGCTTTGACCTGATCACCGTCAGAAACACGGATATTTCCTACCTCTTCATAAGTAAAGATTGCTTTATCTGTTTTTATTGATACAGTCGTATCATCTGTCACACTTACTTTGCCTGCAATAGGAGCCCTTACGGCCTGTCCCGTTGAGGCTTTTAGTTGTGTTTTCTCATAAATTTCACTCTTAGAGGTATAACCAAACCGCTTCAGGATAACTAGAGGAGCTTGGTAAGAAGGATCGTCCTCCAGGTAAAAAGGATTAGCTAGTTCTTGATAAGAAGGATAGCGACCAACTTCTTTAGTCAACTCCTCTAATTCTTTATACTCTTCTAGTTCACTGTCACTCAATTTGGCCCATTCTAATTTCGAAGAAGAACCATATAAATCAGCCATCTTCTTCAAATTATGAGGATCATCATTCAAATGATTCCAAAGGTCATTCAAGGCATCAGAATAGTGATTAAAACCTAATGTCCCAGCCCATTCTCCACCTGTACCATCTTTCCAGGAACTCTCTGGTTTCCAATCGCTACCGTAGCGAAAATTCATGAAAAAGAGCATATCATCGATGTTTGTCCAATAGTCAACCTTATCATTTGACTTCTCTCTATCACGTTTACTGATCTGAAGCCAGGACTTATTAAGGTCAAATTCATTTTGTTGGACGGGACCACTGCCTCCAAACACTGCCATAAATACCCCTATAACAGCAAAGATAAGAAACATTAAAAAAAAGGACTTGACAGCTAAAGGATTGGCTAAAATCGAACGTAGTAATTTTGACGCAAACTTTAAGACTTTTCCTGAACGTTTTGATGCCTTCCCAAACTTTGAACGTGCCAGTCGCTTTTTGGCATGTTTCATTTTTTTGCTGAGTTTTCCTTCCCAGGAGAACTCTCTTGGTGTTCGAGTATACCCTCGCCCTCTGATGAAATTATAGCTTTTATTGAGCTGTCCGTAGCTGTGATTGATTGAATACTTGGATAATTTTCCTACAGCATTTAACGCTCTTTTAGAGGTGTTTACCTGGTACTTAAATTGACGAATATTTTGCCTAGCCTGAACCCAGTCTCCAAGAATCTCATTATCTCTGACTGTCTTCTCAACGTCGTGTCTCGCTTTCATTCGGGCACTTTGTTTTGCACGTTTCTTCAGGCGGTTAGGAATATAACTATCATCTGCCTTTTTAGCTCGTTTATAGAGCGTTGTGGCAATTTGTTTTTCCAACTTTGCTCGATCACGTTGTTGCTTAAAGAAAAGACCTCTAGCTGTTGCTTGAGGTCCTTTGTGTAATTTATAATCTTTGTTCGCTAAGCGATAATTCTTCTTAGCTTCTTTAAATGCAACTTTTGAGTCTAAACGTGCTTCTTTAGGAGCTTTTTTATTATTGAGGTATGATCCTTCTTTGATTCTCCTCTTGCGCTCCTGTTTTAATTGTTTAGGATCACTTTCAAACAAAAGATATCACCTCTCTTTCTATTTTTTAACTATCTGTCGCAACCAATTGATAGAGTTTAGTATCTTTAGGAATAGGGTTTTCAAATGGAACAATTGTATCTCCAGCCACAATCAAACCCGTACCTTTTGCTTTTGGTCGCAAAACAAATCGCTCCAGTGAAGGTGTAAGAGGAATTACCTGCTCCAGGGCTTCTAGGTCTGTCCTCTTCAGCTTCAGGAGGGCTAAAAACTCACAGTTTGCGACTAGCTTTCTACCTTCCTCTGTAGATAAAACAGTCTCTGGGTTTTGTGTAATCCCTGTTGGAATAGCCCCGTACTTACGAATACGTGAGTATAGTTCTGTAAAGAAGGTTGCTTGCAGCTTATTTTTGAAGTATAGCTGCAACTCATCAAAGTACAACCATGTAATGGATCTACCTTGGTTATTGACTACCTGATTCCAGATGAAGTCCTGAATCACCAGGAGAGCAAATGGCTTCAATTTACCACTCAACTGCTTGAGATTGAAAATAATAAAGCGACTATTCATATTGACATTTGTAGGATGAGCAAAGATATCATTTGAACCGATAGTATAAGGTTCTGCCTTCAGCGCCAGATCCTTAGCTACGGCTTCAGGTTGACGTTCTAAAACTGCTTGCCAATCCTTAAATGTTGGTTTTTCAAATTCCTCATAGGTCTTTCTCGTTACACGGTCAATCATCGCAAATTCATCGTCTGATACCTCAGAGAATATATTCTCAAACAAGGTTGATAAGAGGTTTGATTTTTGGCCAATCGGGTCACTATCTTCTGCCTGCAGTTTATCCTTATCAGGAAGATCCAGCAAGTTAAAGTGATGTTGCGATCCAGGAGCGATTGTGATGATTTCTGCACCCAATTCTCGACCAATACCAGTGTACTCATCTTCAGGATCGACGATAATAATATTATCTTCAGGGTAACGTAGAGTTGTAGGAATTATCTCCCCACCTTTAGCAAGAACTGACTTTCCTGATCCTGAAGTCCCAAAGATACAACCTGAACCTGTATTCAAGTCTTTCTTACGGTCAACTGTGATAGCGTTCTTAGATAGCTGATTCTGGCCATAATAGATTGCACGTGGGCTGCTAGATCGAAGATCTACGTTGGTAAATGGGACTTGTGTGGCCAAGTTACTGGTAGTCATATCTCTCATAAAACGGCGTTTCACGTTGATAAATGGAATCCCAATCGGTAGAATCGTATTCAAGGATTCTTCCTGGTACAAGTAACACTTATCTAGTTCTACCGTATTCTTACGGACAGATCGTTGAACCTGCTCTGTGTAGATATTCAACTCTTCCAGACTATCAGCCATGAAGAAAATCGTCATCACACCTGAAAACATTTTTTGGTCATTGTCCTGGAGTTCCTCAGTCCATTTCTCTGTTTCACGTGATGTCTCCACAGCCTTCCCACCAACGGCTAGGTCACTTCCATAGCCTTCTTTGGCGGCAGCCTTCTGACTTTTGATCATTTCCCTGCGTACACTTGACTTAACTGTCTTGATTTTCTTCAAGGCATCTGCAGTATCATAGGGTTTCGCATGTAGGCTGATAGCAAGTTCAATTCCTGTATCCAGGATATTCTTAATCAGTTTGTCATTCAAGAAGGTAGGATATTGTCTAACATACATCACCCTTGCGAAACAATCATCAATTTTCATATGATCTTTTTCAAACTTCAGATAGTTTGGAGCTACAAAGTCCCTGGTTGATAGTCCAGAAATAGCAATGTCTTCATAGTTAAAATCAATAAAGCCTTCTCGTCTCAAGAGTTTTCGGAAGATAAGAAGACGATCTAACCCCTCTAACTCCTTAAAGGAAATCCCTAAGCCACTATATTGGCTTTCAATAACGCTGGCTGTATCATCAAGGATTCTTCTAGCTTGATGATCCTGGTCTGTTTGAGTAGTAATCGTCAGATATTTTTCTACCTTGAAGGTGTTTTGTTCCTGAGAAAAACGATCATTGATCATCGCATTGTATTCTTTACGATAATCGTCATATCCATCTCCAACCAAATCATAGCGAATAGAAGATAAGCTATTGCTTTCTACTCGACGATTCAGGATCAATAGCTGCATATCATTATCAATGTCCAGCGAATTAAAAATATCAGCATTTGTTTCAATGATATCAATTCGCTCATCATCTGTTGCAGTAATATAGCTTGTATCACCTAGGCGGTAGGTCTTTGAAAATTGATCATTTGTAATTTTCATAAGTCCATCAGGTGTCAGCCATTGATAATTAAGGCTGTTCTGTGTAGAGGCCGTCATGGTACGTCTCAGACGTTTGGCCCGTTCCCGTTCCTCCTTAGAGAGTTTCGGGGTTTTCTTTCGGCCGAATAAATTCATTTCTTGTATATTCCTTTCTGTCATAATCTGTCTGATAAGAGCGTTCCTGCTTAGTCAAAAGGAAACGAACCTCATCTTTAATTTTTTCATCAATATAGCACCCGAAAATAACAAAAGGCGCTAATAACATAATATCAACGCCATAAAGTATTATATCAGGTGCCTTCAGCCAATAGAGGATAGTAGTGACAACTACTGTCAATGCTATACCAAATAGTAGCACTAACTGTCTCAGTGTCATATACCCTATAACTGGCCTTTCGTAGCTATCTAAAGCCTTTAAAAATTCACTGCCTAAACGTGTCATTCTGTTCCTTTCATTAAAAAAACAGCCATTATGGCTGCCTTATACTTTTAAGTGTTAGAAATTGCAAAAGCTCCAAATATTGCTCCTACTGCGCACATTATTAAAGTTGCTATGATTATCGGACTGAACAGAGCTTGCGATATTGAAATAATTAAAAAGAGATTAACCACTGAAACTATGAAGATAATACACCAAATGAAATTTTTGATTGTTTCCTCCTTATAGCTAGACTTATTTATTATTGAAGATACTATAGGAATCATAAAACCAATCAAAATCAACACACCCCCAAAGATTAAGTAATTCCATGAGGAGTTATCTTTATATGACATAACATGGGTGGCAATTGTCACATCTTTCCGAGTTATCATTTTATCGATATCAAAATGATGTGTTAGTTGCTTATTCAAATTACCAAGACTGATATTAAACCAAATGGTAACTATTGCGTAGATCAATTCCACTGCAATATAAGGTGTATAAGGGCTTTCTAATACTTCAAAAAATCGATTTCTATACAAGTTCGTCTCCTATATTCAAGTATGATATTCTTCTATGTAGCGTTTTAAAATGAGATACCGCCTTAACAACAACGAGTAACTAAAATTATAAACTAAAATAGTCAAAAATAGCAAAACTATAAACAGTGTTATAATGATACTCATTAATACACTTTCGTTCAATTCCTTGGTAGGTACGCCTGTTAGAGGTGAAAATAAAATCGCAAGAAGGCGTTTCAAATCATCCGAAAAAATAATCGTTAATACGAGACCTACCAACAATTTCCAGCTACGAGAAGCTCTCTCTTTTTTTATTTCCAACTCTGTCAATTCTGCTAACAATGCCTCTTTCGACTGCTTTTTATAGTAATCCAAGGCTTCCTTGTATCGGTGTTCATGCCGATTCGTCCACCTTTCATAATAATTTTTTATAGTAGATCTCATAGGATTATTATACTCCTTTCAATCATCACTCATTCTCCTTTTATTATACCATAATCTAGTTCACCTGCAGGATATTTTTGGCCATTCGTTGGCTGCCAAATAGCAGGACAATGTAAATAATTCCTTTTGCGATTGCTACGAGTGCAGTTATAAAAGCTCCAGTCTTATCAACTGTCAAGAGATCATTAGTGACAATAGCTGGGTAAAGCATGATCACAACCACTAGAATCAAGCCCTGAAGGACAGCAGCAGCATAGAGCTTAAAGAAACCGAGGCAGATCGGACGTAAGCTATCCACCATGTAACAAGCGACAATAATTTTAGCGATTCCCTTATACGTGTAAAGTGTAAAAGAGCGCAACAAGATCAACAACTTAGTCGATATCTGACCGACAAAATCAACAACCCCATAAATAATCTTAAAGAACCATTTTTCCATAGCACCTAAGCCTTTAAAATCTGGTGCCTCAGAACTGAAAGGATCTGTAGCATTTTTAGCTACTAACTTAATGATAACATTGAACAACCATGACAAGGCATCAAAAATTGCATCCACATAGAGGATAAAAAAGAGTGCAATAGCATACTTGAGGATTTCTTCAATCCAAAGCTGAAAAGACAGCTCTCCACCATTGCTTTTAAGATGCTGGTGCCAGTTCATGAGGTTGATCCCCATAAAAAGGAGAAGAAGCAAAATGGCTACCTTCTCCATCGAACCCGAAACAGTCTCCATCAGCTGATAAGCTGTCGCATTATAGTCCTTCAGACTCATGGTTAGTTGATCAAGCGTGGATTGGTTCATGAAACCACCTCCTCTTTCTTCATCATCCTAACCAAGAGATTGAAGACCTGTTGCCAAAGCTGTAAAGAGGGCTTTTAGGACGGCACCGAGAAGAGCGCCTAAAATCAAACTTTGAATTCCTTTATCCTTCTTGTCATCCAATTCACGTTTGATTCCTACAGCTAAGTCCCAGGCTCCCCAAGCGGCCCAACCAATACCGATAATCCCACCGATATTCCCAATTTTGTTAATAAAATCTACAACTGCATCCATTATTTTTTTCTCACTTTCTTTTATAAAAAAGGTACTAAGAAAGATTCCTAGTACCTACTTTGTTTATTTAATACTATATTTCATCCTCTGGACGAAAGGTTAGAGAGAGGGCTGTAATTACAGCTAAGACAACGATGATGGTCGTTTCCCACCAGTGATAGATTGGAACACCTTCAGGCAATACCCAGTTAGTATACCAGGTTTCTATTTCGGATGGAATAGTACCTTCTTTTGTCAGAAATGCCCAATAGCATACTACTAAAAATGAAACTACAATCTTAAACACAAACCAACCAATTGCTGTCGCAATCAAGCTCTTAATCAGATTAAAGATAAAGAGGAGAAACATGAGTGGAGTCGCAACCATCAAAACAGCAGCTCTCACAATCACACTCGGTAGGTTCTTTACTCCTGACCAGATGGCTTTCCCTAGCCAACGCAGGCCTTTTTTCCACTTCTTCTCTTCTTCAGGTTTGGTTACTTCTGATTTTGTTTTAGTTGGGGTATAGTATCTGTATCCACTTCTAGTCACATGTGCATCCATTTTCGTGTCCTTTCTCATCTCTCTTCCCCCTCTTTTTTATGGCTTCATTATACCATAGATGAGGGGGAATTTCTAGATGTTCTATTTTTTATACTTACGAAGACCTGCAAGACTCAATAATCCCAAAATCATTCCCCAAGTTGGAAGCATGCTTGCTGCTGTTCCAGTATTTGGAAGCGATGCTTGTGGTTGTGGCTTGTGTGGTTCTTTAGGCTCTGGTTTTGGAGGTTCTGGCGTTGTGGTTGTCACTTTAGCCGTCATCTCTTGTAAATTGACTGTATTGATAAAGGTATTTTCAACCTTCCCAGCTACAATTCGCTCCACTTCAATATAGAAGTCAGAGTCAAATGTTCCTTGAACGCCAAGAGAGTTCAAGAACTCTTTATCAATAGTGTAAGCCCACTTACCTTCTTTCTCATTCCATGTTACTTTAACAATCTTCTTGATAAAGTTAGAGTTTGTACTTTGGTCAAACTCAAATTGGAAGGCATACACAGAGCCTTTAGCAATCTTGTCTCCTGCCTTAACCACTTTACCGTCAGACAAGACTACATCATAAGGAAGAACCAGGTCTTTTTGAGCAAGGTATTCTGTCCCTCGAATAATACCAGACCAATTACCCGTATATCGATCATGCTTCAAGTCAAGCATATCAATACCATCATATTGGAAGAGGCTATCGTGTTTACTAGGGACGGTTACGCCATCGAGTAGATAGCGGATGTATTGGCCAATCTGTACTTCTTGGCCATCCAAGACTTTTTTATTATCCTTTTGATCCAGGGCATGTTTCTCTGGATTCACATCAGGAACCGAGACAGTGACAAGTTTTGATTGATAGCCATTGCCAAAGTCGATTTGCTTAAAGCTATTCTCAACTTTCTCCCCTGCTTTAACCAGGAGCTTAGCTGGAAGATCAACAGTAACATTCTTATTTGGTTTCACGTAGTTTTGATAGAAACTCTTGGAATCTTTTGCTACCCAGAGATAGAATTCACCCTTCGGATTCAAGTTCATTTCCTTCAGGATTTTATTGATTGCATCTGTACGTGCTTTGTGTGAGAGTACATGGTACATAGTAAAGAGCGCTTTAACGTCTTTACCTGCAGCAGTCATCTTGATCTTGCTGTGGTCAACTGTGAAGGCTTTGTCTTGAACATCGTCAAAGATTCCAAACTTCTTACCAATCGCTTGCGCTGAAGCAAGGGTTTTGGTGTAAGGGCTATAATCTGTCATCAAGCGGAAGGTCACGTTGCGATCAAATGTTGTCGCACCATTGATATCCTTACCAGAGCGATCCAAGACAGCTTTGACTGGTCTTGGAGGTCTTGGAGTGTAGTTCGTAACAGTATCTGAGAAAACTTCATAGTTATTCACTAACACTTTATAAGTATTGTCATAGAAGCCTTTGTCATAGATTGGCTTCCAAGTAATCACAGGAGCTTCTAGGCGCTTCCCTTCGTAGGTTGCAGTAAAGGTATACGTATTCTTTACTGCATCATAGGCAACGCCCCATCCTGCTTTCTCTGTAGCTGCCTTTGTGACAGCCACATCAGGAACTGCTCCAGCTTCGAGTGGATCGATGATGGTAATCTTGTCCCCTTTTTTAAGGTTCGCATAGATATTATCATGATGCAATGTATAAAGCTGAGTAGCATTTTTAGCAACTGTTTGACCGTTTGTATTGGTCTTATCTGTATCTGCAACAGATTTAGTTACTACTGGCTTATACTGCAATTTGTAGCCGTGATAGCTTGCTGATAATTTCTGATTTTTCGTCTCAGAAAGTGTTTTAAGAGCCAAGGTTGGCTTAACTGGATTCTTCGCTTTGACCAATTCAGCTGATACAGGTTCAGTCTTAACTGGCTTCACGGTTGTTTTTGTGATAGTTGCCGTAGCTGGAACTTCAACAACTGGCGTTACAAACTTCGTATTCAAAGCGAACCAATAGGTTTGGCCACTTGGACTATCTGGTCCATCCCATTGGATAAATTCGGTTGTGAAGGCTGTCCCTTCCTTGAAAACACCAAGTGCAGCGCCCTTGTATTGGTAAGGTGAGTCAGATGTATCCCAAAGATGCCCTACATCTTCTTGGCGGTTGTAGTCTTCAGCATAGACATAGCCATAATCTTTGTTTTCTGTAACAGTGGAGCCGTTAATTTCAACGTGAGTTCCGTTGATGGCTTTCGCACCTTCCCAACCAATACGATTGTGATTGAGTGAAGAATAGGTCAGGGTTGCAGGAGTCTTTTCACTTGCTTGGAAGGTTACTTCTTTCCCATCCACATTGTAGTAGTAGGTATCCGTAACCAAGAAATTCATGTAGTCTGCTGATCCACCAGCTCCATCGTTACGAGCTACTACGAATCCTTCTGTTGGATCATTCAAGACATAGACATCATTCAATCCTGTCTTCCCTTGATTAAGAATCTCGAATTTTCGATGGATACGAGAAATATCATGCTTTTTACCATCTGCAGTTGAAACAGTCAAACCTTTCAGATTAGTGTAGTCAATTTCTGTTTTCCATCCAGTGCCAACATCCTTATATTTCAAGACCTTAGTCGAGTCAAGAATACGACCATATCCTGAAGAACCACTTGAGGAAGCAATATAACCTGTCGTTACTACTGTTGAACCTGAAGCAGATGACTTCACTGTTGCTTCAGGATTAGCTGATGCTAGACTGAGAGCCTGTAAGACAACCTCTTTTGTGTACCCTTCCGTACTTGTTTTAGCTTGAAGTTCATTGTATTTCTTCTGCCAGTCTGCTTGTGCTTTCTTAGCTTTGTCATAAGCTGCTTGGTTTTGTTTCCCAATTCGCTTCGCTTCATCAGCTGAAGAAACTTCCTGTGTTTTAGAAGTTAGAAGCACTCCAGTATTTTTCAGTTCGGTTGATTTGCGATCAGCATCTTGATTGACTTGATCACTAGCATTCTTCTTCTCTGTGTAGGCAGCCATAATCGCTTTGTTAAGCTCAACTTTTCCTTTTGCAGCTGTAATAGCCTGATCATTTTTCTTTTGTAGCGCCTCTACTTCTTTGACTGAAGAAACAGTACGTGTAACGACATTAACATCAACTTTTTCTTTCTTCAGCTGTTCAGATGCGCTTTCTACCGCTTTGTTTAAAGTATTAGCTTGCTTAACAGTAGCATCATACTTAGCTTTTTCACCCAGGTATTTTGTTACTGCTTGTTGGTTATCTGACAAGACCTGTTTAGCTGTTTGAGTAGCTTTCTTGTTTTGGTCTGCTGAACCATCTGTGGCAGTCGAACCGTCATTCGTTACAGTGACAGTTGTTGCCCCTTCATGTTTGGCTTTTTCATCAGCTACAAATTTATTGTTAGCGTGAATAGCTTCCTGCACTTCCTTGAAGGCTTCATTGTTTTGAACTTGTTTTGCAGTCGTTTCTTCAAGTGCCTTGATCTGCTTGTCCTGGTCTTGTTTAATCTCAGACTTAGACTGTTCCAGTTTTGTTGTAGTAGTATCTGTTCCCTTATCAACTGATTGAGTCTCAGAAACATTCACTCCTGCTTCTTTTGCTTTTCCAGCTGCCTTAGTAACTACTCTATTATCAATCGCTACCGACTGGCTTCCTGTTGTTTTACCAGCTTGTGTAGCGTAAGCGTTGTTGTCGTTTCTACTTTCAGGCTGGACTGCTTCATCCGCCAATACAGAACCTGCAGAGAAGGCTACAATACCTGCAACTGCAATTCCTGATACTAAACCTTTAGCCCATTTTTTCTTACGGAAATATCCGTGTCCTTGTGTTTTTTCTGTCATTTAATTGTTTCCCTTTCAATTTCACCTTAAAACATTTTCTTCTTGTAGAAGTAACCAACTGCTGTCAACAACATAGCCCCAATAGTACCTAGAATGCTTTCTGCCGTTCCTGTGTTTGGAAGGGTTTTGAGCTTACCATCTTTGTCTGTAACAGAGATAGTCTTATCTTCATTGACAGTACCTCCGACCTCTTCAGGAGCAACCACTGAACCATCTGAAAGAACTACGTTTCCGCCTTGGGTGCTAACAATTGATGCTCCTGTATTTGTTTCAACAGGAACTTTTATCAGATCATGAACCACTTGACCTGTTGCGGTTGAAGTAGTCCCAATTTGTGATTTTCCTTGCTCATTCGCCTCATCTGTTGTTTTTGGCTTTTCAGCTGGGACTCCATCAAGGCTACCTGCATTATCCTTGTCCTGTGGCTTGTCTGAAGGTGCTGGTTTATCAGTTGTCACTCCGTCAAGACTTCCTGCGTTGTCTTTGTCTTGTGGTTTATCTGATGGTGTTGGTACACCATCGAGACTACCTGCATTATCCTTGTCTTGCGCCTTATCTGAAGGTGCTGGTTTATCAGCTGGCACTCCGTCAAGACTTCCTGCGTTATCCTTGTCTGAGGGAGCTGTTGGATCAACTGGAGTAACTGAAGGCTCTGTTGGCTGAACTGCTGGAGCTTCTGTTTCTGTTGAAGCGCTAGGTGCTGTTGGCTGAACTGCTGGAGCCTCTGTTTCTGTTGAAGTGCTAGGTGCTGTTGGCGTAACTACTTCTGTTGTTGGTGCTGAAGAATCAATTGGTGCAAGTTCGTCTGCTGATACATAACCAGCTTGTGCAAGTGCGATAGTTGAAAGTGCTAGTGCAGCTAATACTTGTTTCTTGTTCATTTTGATTTTTCCTTTTCTTTATTTATTTTTCGGGTTATAACCTTTTCCAGTTAAACGAAGCTCCATTCCTGATGGTGTCTTAACTTTTCGAGCTATAACTTGAGCATCTCTCTTAATAGTGCGAATTTGATCATAAACCTTTTTATAAGGCAAATGAAATTCAACATCCCTTAAAAGACCGTCTACGTATCCTCTAGCCTGTTTGACTGCATAGTCTGGCTTCAGAATAAGGTCTGTGCCGTCCTCTAAGCGAGCTGTCGCACCTCCTTGTTTTCCTAAGTTTTTTAAGTCCTTTAGGCGGACGGTTATTTCATCTGTCATAGATTTCTCCTTGAAGTTGAAAGGCGAAATAACGCCGTGCTGTGTAAAAACGTATTTTTACATCGGTATTTCATGCGCTGGGTTTATAGTCTAGGAACCCTTACTCCTTCAGCTTATGATCATTATCATGCTTTTTCGTTCAGTGGCTGGACTAGATATCCTTTTCTAGTTTGCTACTCGCCCCCGTTTCTTTTTTATCCATAGCCACGCTGTATCAGGGCAAGCCTTGTATTCAGTTTTCAAAGGTCTGTAGTTTAATGACTTCTCGGTCAATATAGATTTATCTGTACTAGGTTTGGTCCGATTCTGAACCTAACAGGTAGTCAATAGTTACCCCAAAGTATTCTGCTACTTTTTTAGCATTTTCAAGACTTATCTGACTATATCCTGTTTCCCAGTTCGATATGGTGTTACGAAAAACACCTATCTGATCAGCCAAGGCTTGCTGAGACAGTCTAGACTGCTTTCGTAATTCTCTGATACGATTTTGTGTTTGTTTCCTCACATCTACTTGTCTCCTTCATTATTTAGACTTGATAGTATTTCATCATCCATCAGAGGTGCATTCTTCAGCTCCAGCATGACAACCCCTATTCCATAAACTAAGAGCAAGAATAAAGCCATTGTGACTAGTTTAAACATTACTATCCTCCTGATATTGTTCCTTATTTTGTCCGATAAGTTATCTTCTTCACCCATCGAGGATTGATAGAAAACGGCGGAGTTGCTGATGTAAAATTCATACTTGCTCCTGTTCCAAATGAACTTGATACCAATTTTTCTAGTTCCTCCAAGTTGGAAGTGACAGAAATACTGTCTACCGTTTTATCAAAATACTCTACAATCATTTCAATCTCTTGAACTGGTTGGGGAGGTGTAGCCTTCATAGCTTGTACTCTGTTAATTCTCTCTTGATGATTAAACAATCCCATGAAATCAATCCTCTTTCTGTTGCCATGATGAGAAAATTTGGCTGAGTTTCTCAGCTCTTTCTTTTTTCGGTAAATCAAAAACAGCTTTAGGAACCATGTAGATTTTCTCCTTCGGGCTACGACCTATCGTTAGCACTTTGCCATCAATTGGTCTAAATTCATCTTTTAACATGTTTCAACTCCCTTAGACAATTCTGATAAATAGCTATTGAGTTTCGTCTCCGACAGTTTATCTGGATAATAGTATGCAATCAGACTAGGGCACTCATCAGGGAATTTTCTAGCGTGCTCACTTTGTCCTGATACCTCCAGAAAACCATGTTCTTTTTCAATGAGTAGAGCCATCTTCCAAAAACGAATCATCATTTTGTAGAAGTAGGCTGGGACATTCTGGATTGGTTTTTCTTCAGCCTCTCCTGTTTTAATTTTGAAAATCAATTTATCAAGCTCACGTTCAAGATCTTGCAGCCAAACCTCTCCATAAATTTCCTGATCAGCTAAGAGGTTGTTATAATTCTTCTCAACTTGACGTTTCGATTGATAGATTTTATTTTCAAGAATTTTTGCATCTTTTCCAAACAAACTGAGTTTCTGAACTAGTTGAGAAGAAAGAAAAGCATGTTGCCCCATTTTAAATGCTTCAGAGATTGATAAATCAGATAAAGATGACTCGCCCTCGTATCGATTAGTATCGTAAAGAGTATCAATCTTACTCTTCTCTGTATTTATTCCGTCCGATTCGTGGACGTTTTGAAGTCCATTTTGCGGACGTCCGTTTTTGATACTTTCGCTATTACCAATGCTTTGGGGTACTTTTTCATATAGAACTTTACCAAAGGCATTAACCCTCTTCAGTAACTCACCATCAGCTGAATAGTGCTCCACTATTTCTAAATTAGCATCAACTAGCTGAAGATAAAGTCTATTCGGCTTATTGAGTCCCTGCCTAACTTCTCGTAAGAGACCATGTTCTTGTAGTTCTTTCTTGATCTTAGTAACCTTCATCTTTCCCTTATCCAATAGCAGCATCAGGTCAGAAACTGTAAAAATTAGAAAGACCGCTCCATTTTCATCAACGTAATCTCTATTTCCCTTCTGGAATGAACTGATACTTAATTTACAGCGATTATAAAGAGCGCCATAAGCTAACTTAGCATCAGATGAAAGACCCGTGTAAGAACTAGTCAATTTGACATAGCCGTTCTCATTGTGTTGAATACGGGTGAAAAAGATTTCTGGAATTTGATAAAAAGTTAGAGTGGCTAGTTGGTCAATCGTGATATCTGCCATTAGTAGCCTCCTACAACTTGTAATCTCAAGCCACCAGCTTCAGGAAAATAGACAAGATGAGTTTGTTCTAACTCTTCAATAGCTGCAATAGCACGGCTTTTAGTCCATCCCATTGTATTCATCAAATCTAAAATCATTACGTCTCTAGTCAACCTTGAGACCTTTGTTTGGTGTTGTTTCATAGGTAATCCTTTCTTGTCACAAACTAGTGTTAATTCACAGCTATATCATAATGGATAATGAGAAAATCTGTTTTAAAGGGACAATCAAATAAATTATAGAATCAAGGTATATAATTTATTTCCCTAAATATACCCCATCAATTCTGGATTAAACTCCAGAGTCAACCACAAGGCTTCATCCTGAGTCAATTGGCTAGTTTGTCCCCAAGTTCCATCTCTAGCTCTTCTGGAGTAAGGATAAGTGCCAAGCTCAATTCTAGGACATAATTCATGAATAACATCATCTTTCATAACTCTCCAGAGAAGACTAGAAGGTCTATAGTAATAGCCGTCCCCAAGCCAAACTCTATTGAGATCATCGTATACAGATACTTTTTCATCAGAATTTCCTTCAGGGATACAATCAACCATATTTTCATTCTTATCAAGATCTATTACATCGAAAATTTTTAACGAATCAATATCCATAACAATTTCAATATTATCTGACATTTTTTCTCCTTTCTTTAATTTTTGCAACGAAAAAAGAGAGCGATTTTCTCGCTCTCTCAGGTTATATGATATTTAATTTTTCACTTTCCCAAAACTCTAGACACTTAGGGAAGATTTTTTTATTTAACGTAGACAATCCCCAACTTCCCAAAAGCCACATCTCCACGGATAATCAAGGTTTTGCTGGTTGGGGCTAGAGAAGTATCTGCCTTGGCTACACCACAGAAAGTTTCTACCTTTAAATCAACTCCCCAATGTTGAGGAACATAGATAACTGCATTGCCAAAACCAACTTCCACTTTCAGGATTGCGCTATCTCCTAAAATCTCTGCATTGTCATAATATATCTTGGCATTGCCAAAACCAACTTCTACTTGATCTTCTACCAATTCTTGCTCTTGCTTGTAGAAAGTCCCAGTCCCAAAAGCAACTTCCTTATCTGTAAGAATGGTCTTTTTACCATCATACCACCATTTTTTCCCATTCCAAGTTCTGTTAGAATGAGTGAGTGCGCTGACACCCATTACGATTAAAATACTTGCCCAGAACAATGACTGATTGGGAATTGGTAAAATGCCATAAAAGTGGTTAGCAATCATTAAGGCTACTAGAGCTGTAAAAGAGGCTGAAGTTAAGTGACGACGCAACAAAGCTCCAACTGATTGATAGGCAAAAAATCCAATACCAATCAAAGGCCAAATGTGCCCTCCCAGAGAAGGGATTCCAAAATTCCCCTGCAATAATACTAAAGCCGCCAAAATGAGCAACACAATACCAAATGCTTTCTTTTTCATGTTCTTACCTCGTGTTTCTTAGATTTTCTTTTAGGAGGGATTGGTAATGCCGTGAGACATGAACCTCCTTATGGGTCTGATAAAAGGAAATGGTGCCCGTTCCTGAAAAGGACTTGCCCACCGAATAGATTTGCCGAATATTAGTAATGGTCGACTTGGATACTCGACTGAAATAACGGGGCAGGATAGACTCCAACTCATAGAGTTTAAGCCGAACCTCGTAGGCATCTTTATGGGTATGGGCATAAATCTTGCTACCTTCCGTCTCAAAGAAGAGAATTTCTGACAAGTCTAAGTAGTATTCACCCGTCCCCTTATAAAAAATCAACCTAGGAGACTTGGACTCTTGCAAGAGGCGCTGTAAATCCGCAATCTCATCTGTCAAAGCCGCTGCCTTGATGACAATTTCAGTTTCCTCTAAATTGCTGTCAATTTCGATTCGTAACTTCATTCCATCTCCTTTCTGACTCTACTATATCAAAGCTAAAATAAGAAAACAAGAGCAAAAAAGCAAGTGGTTACTTTAGACTCGTAAGTGGTTGTAGGACCGCCTTAACTTACAGGTCAACATAGAAAGAAAAGCACACCCCACACAAGAGCACAAATATAACCAACCACTACATCCTTTGGAAAATGCACTCCACCTAAGACTCTCACTAGACCTAGGAAGGCTGATAATGTCAAACAAATCATCCCCATAGTTAGACTAGCATGCAAGCAAGCCATGGAGATAATGGTTGCTGAAAAGACATGACGACTGGGCATAGACTGACCCGGACTATCTCTGTCAAGCAAGGGTTTAATATCCCATTCCTCATAAGGCCTAGGGGCATTGATTTTCTTACGAAGAAAGGACAAAATCACAAAGCCTGTAGCAGGGACAAACACATAGATCCCGACCTGTTTCCCAAGTCCTTGTTGGAGATAGGTAATTGCTAACAAGGTTAGATAAATCATAGGCATAACTACCGTCATGAACCGATTGAAAGTTCTTAACAATCTCAGAAAGATGGGCCTATTTTCAATCTTACCAGCAATATGGTCATACCATTCTTGATAATTTTTCATATATTTTCTCATCACTTACTCAAATTTTATTTGCAGGGAAGCACTTGTCTTCTAGTATAGTGCAGAAAAAGAAGGCCGTCAAGCCTTCTTTGGGTTTATCCTTCTGCTTCGTCTTCTGTAAACTGACTGTTGTAGAGGTCAGCGTAGAAACCAGCTTGCGCCATCAGCTCATCATGATTTCCTTGCTCGATGATATTTCCATCTTTCATGACAAGAATCAGATTAGCATTGCGGATGGTTGACAAACGGTGGGCGATGACAAAGGAAGTTCTGCCCTCCATCAAACGATCCATGGCTTTCTGGATCAATTCCTCCGTCCGTGTATCAACCGAAGAAGTCGCCTCATCTAGAATTAGGAGTGGAGCATCTTTCAGCAAAGCACGAGCAATGGTCAAGAGTTGTTTTTGCCCAACAGACAAGGTCACTGTATCATCCAAGACGGTATCGTAACCATCTGGTAGGGTCATGATAAAGTGGTGAATCCCTACAGCCTTGCTGGCTTCAATCACGCGCTCATCACTAATGCCCTCTTGGTTATAGATGAGATTATCTCGGATAGTGCCTTCAAAGAACCAGGTGTCCTGCAAGACCATTGAAAAGGCATCGTGTACTTCCGAACGCTTCATATCCTTGGTATCTACACCATCGATACGGATACTTCCCTTATCAAGCTCATAGAACTTCATCAAAAGATTGACAATGGTTGTCTTACCAGCTCCAGTCGGTCCGACAATGGCAACCTTTTGACCTGCATAAGCTATCGCAGAAAAGTCATGGATGATAGTTCTCTCTGGTGTGTAACCAAAGGAAACTCGATCAAAGACTACTTGACCTTTCATATCGCTCAATTGTCTTTCTTTATGGGATTCGTCTTCCATTTCCTCTTCAGCTAGGAATTCGAAGACACGTCCCATGGCTGCACTAGCCTGCTGAAGACTAGTAATCCCTTGGGCAATTTGTGAAAGAGGCTGAGAAAAGATACGAACATAGGCCATAAAAGCAACGATAATACCGATACTAATCTGCCCATTCAGAGCCAAAGCTGCACCAACAATAATCACTAGGGCATAGCTAAAGTTCCCAATAAACATCATAATCGGCATCATAATCCCTGAAATAAACTGAGATTTCCAGATACTATCATACAGACGATTATTTAATGTCGTAAATTCTTCTTTCGTGCTCTCGATAGCATTGTAACTAGTCACCACATTATAGCCAGAGTACATTTCCTCCACATAGCCATTGACAGCTGCCAAATCCTGTTGCTGACTCTTAAAGAAACCCTGTGATTTGCCCATAAAGACGGACACGAAAGCAAATCCAACAAGAGTTGAAACAACCGTCACCAAGGCTAAAATCCAGTTCATCCCAAACATGGTTACCAAGACTGACAAGACCAATAAACTAGATGAAAGAACTGTTCCCAGACTTTGATTGAGGGACTGGGCTGCAGTGTCAACGTCATTGGTTACACGAGACAAGGTATCTCCTTGAGAGTGTCCATCAAAATATCCCAATGGTAGACTATTGATTTTCTCTGCAATCGCTCTTCTCAAACACTCTGAAAATCGTTGAATGGCTGTTGTAAACAGAAAGGCCTGCAAATAATTTGATAGGAGTCCAATCACATAGATGACGGCCAAAAAACTACCAATGGCTGCAACCGCCGCGACATCCACACTTGTTTCCAAGCCACTGGCAATGATATTGGTCATTTCCTTGATGCGGGTTGGACCATATACAGTAATGATATTGGATACGATTGTTGCTAGAAAGGCTATCAGAAGGGCAAACTGGAGGCCTGCAAGATAGGGTTTACTCTGTTTCCAGAGAGACATTTTCTTATTTTCCATGTTCCAATTCCTCCTTCGATAATTGTGAATAGGCAATTTCTTGGTAAACTTCGTTATTAGCTAGAAGTTCCTTGTGGGTGCCTTGTCCCACGACTTTCCCTTGATCCAAGACCAAAATCAAATCTGCATCCATAATCGTTGAAATACGCTGTGCGACGATAAGCTTGGTCATAGACTTGGTTTTCTCTGCTAGCTTTTGACGAAGAACTCGATCTGTCTTGTAGTCCAAGGCTGAGAAGGAGTCATCAAAGATGAGGATTTCTGGCTTCCGAGCCAAGGCACGCGCAATGGCCAGACGCTGTCTTTGACCACCTGAGAAGTTGGTTCCTCCTTGGGACACTTCTGACGCTAAGCCCGCTTCCTTGTCTTCTATAAAGTTCTTAGACTGGGCCAATTCCAAGGCTTGCCACATAGCCTGCTCACTAAGTGGTGTTTCTTGACTCTGTCCAAAGTCTAGATTACCCTTGACATCACCTGAAAAGAGAACCGCTTTCTGAGGAATATAACCAACCTTGTTGCGCAAATCTTCTAAGGCATAGTCTTGAACATTGACACCGTCCACCAGAATTTCTCCGTCTGACACATCGTAGAAACGTGGAATCAGATTGACAAGAGTTGATTTACCAGAGCCTGTTGACCCAATAAAAGCCACTGTTTGACCAGTTGTTGCTTTAAAGCTAACATGCTCAATAACCGCCTCCGAATTTACCGCATAGCGGAAGGTCACATCCTTAAATTCGACCTGACCTTTGAGGTTTTCATCAGCCAGCTGCACTTGAGCAGGATTTTGGATAGAAGAATGCAAATCTAAAACCTGATTAATCCGCTTGGCAGAGACCATAGTTCGAGGAAGAACGATGAAGAGCGCTCCCATGAGAAGGAAGCCCATAACAACCTGCATGGCATAAGACATGAAAACAACCATGTCACTAAAGAGAGGCAGACGTGCTGTCGGAGCAGCGTCGTTAATCACATAGGCCCCAATCCAGTAAATCGCCACACTCAAACCACTTGAAATCCCCATCATGATGGGATTCAAAATGGCCATTAGACGGTTTACAAACAAATTCAAACGGGTCAATTCATCATTTGCTGCTGCAAATTTTTCATTTTGGTATTCTTCAGCATTGTAGGCGCGAACAACACGAATACCTGTTAAACTCTCACGAGTGATACTGTTCAGTTTATCAGTCAGACTCTGAATCAAGGACTGTTTTGGAAAGGCTAGCGTCATCAAGACTGTCGTCATCAAAACATTGACAATCACTGCTACAAGAACGGCCCAGAGCCAGTATTCTGAATGGCCTAAAATCTTCCCGATAGCCCAGATAGCCATAATTGGACCACGCGTAACCACTTGCAAGCCCATGGTGATCAACATCTGAACTTGGGTAATATCATTAGTGGTACGAGTTAGGAGGCTGGGAATAGAGAATTTCTTAATCTCTGTCTGTGAGTAGTCTAAAACTCGGTTAAAAATATCACTTCTCAGCCTACTAGTGTAAGAAGCAGCCACTCTGGACGCAATAAATCCAACTGCGACTGCGGACAAGAAGGCAAAAAAAGACATTCCGACCATCATACCTGCTGGTTGCCATAACTCATCCAAGTTGGTTCCTTGACTTCCTAGCAAATCCGTAATTTTCGAGATATAGGTCGGAACTTCCAACTCTAGGTAGACTGAAAAGCAGGTAAAGAGAATGGCTAGTAAAATCATCCCCCATTCTTTTCTACTAATTCGTTTAGCTAATTTCTTCATTATCTCCTCCTATTCTCTTGATATTTTCCTGTAGTTGATTGAGGACTTTCTCAAAAATCAGTAATTCATCTTCATCAATGTCTGCCATCAACTGCTTGTCAATGCGTTCAAAGAAGGCTTTAACCTGCTTCATTTGAGAACGCGATTTGTCCGTCAGACGAACAAACTTAGCCCGCTTATCGCTAGAACTCGCCTCCAATTCCACCAAACCATTTTGCACCATACGCTTGACTAGATTACTAGCAACAGACTTGGTAATATTGAGTTCCTGTTCGATATCTTTAATCAAGACCAAGTTTTGATTTTCCTCACGGCTATCCAAAAAACGTACAACCTGACCTTGAGGTCCACCCATAAATTCAATGCCACTACGTTTGGCTTCCTTTTGCACCATCAAATGAATCTGGTGACCAAAACGCTTAAAGACCAACATCGGTTTATCCATGCTATCTCCTTTCTAACCATCACATTTAGTTCTCCTAGGAACTAATTAAGTTTTCATGAGAACTATTTTACCACTTTGAAAAGAGATGTCAAGAAAAAAGTTTCCATGAGAACTATTTTCTTGATTCAAAAAATCCCAAGTGAGCTTATCACTTAGGATCATGTTCTCTAGGTTAAATTAGAACCCGTCTACGTTCGTATAAATCTTTTGTACGTCTTCGTCGTCTTCAAGAACGCTGTAAAGTTTTTCAAAGGTTTCAAGGTCATCGCCTGACAATTCCACTTCTGACTGAGGAATCATTTCCAATTCAGTAACTTGGAATTCTTCGACACCTGACTCACGAAGGGCAACAATAGCCTTGTGAAGGTCTGTTGGAGCTGTGTAAACAGTGATTGCCCCTTCTTCTGCTTCTACATCGTCCACATCCACATCTGCTTCAAGCAATTGCTCAAAGACTGCATCGGCATCTTCACCTGCAAATACGATAACTCCTTTGTTGTCAAAGAGGTATGAGACCGAACCTGAAGCGCCCATGTTTCCGCCATTTTTACCAAAAGCTGCACGGACATTAGCCGCTGTACGGTTAACGTTTGAAGTCAAAGTATCCACGATCAACATAGAACCATTTGGTCCAAAACCTTCGTAACGTCCTTCTGTAAAGGTTTCATCTGTGTTTCCTTTTGCTTTATCAATCGCTTTATCGATAACGTGTTTTGGCACTTGGGCTTGTTTAGCACGGTCGATAACGAATTTCAAAGCAGTGTTCGATTCTGGGTCTGGATCACCTTTTTTAGCTGCTACATAGATTTCTACACCAAATTTTGCATATACTTTAGAGTTAGCTCCATCTTTAGCCGTTTTCTTGGCTACGATATTGGCCCATTTACGTCCCATTAGGAATCTCCTTTTTTCACATTTTAATCTTTCTTATTATAACACAAGTTTTTTCGATTTTCACTAGAGGAAATGGATTTTATTCAGCAAATCGAGCTAGGATGACACTTTTGTTGCCAAGATGGTCTTGCCTTCTTTTATCAAGGGGTGACGGAAAAGCGAAAAGTACAGTTGTATGGTCATGGCAACCCAGATAAGGGGTTCACAAAGGATAACTCCCCTATAGCCTGCCCAAGGGATAATCAAGACTACAAAAGCGATTTTCCCGACTAGCTCAATAAAGCTAGAAACTAGAGGAAGAACCTTTTGTCCCAAGCCCTGCAAACAATTGCGATAAATCAACAAGAGGCTCAAAATTGGATAAAAGGCTGAGCTGATTTGCAGATAGAGACTACCATTTTCTACCAGGTAGCTATCCGTCGAACTGGCCAAGAAGGAAACTAAGGTAGGACTAGCAAAAAAGAGAAAGGCACAAACAAAAACTGCCCAGGACATGCTTAGACGACTACCGATTTGAAGACCTTGAACAATGCGGTCTGGGCGCTTAGCACCTAAGTTCTGAGAAGCAAAGGTCGTCATCGAAGCGGAAATTGCGGTCATAGGAAGAAGGGCAAAGGCCATAATGCGTCGAGCCGCCGTCTGGGCACTAATAATCACTGCACCAAAGGTATTAACAGAAGACTGTAAAATCACACTACCGATGGACACAATTGAACTCATCAAGCCCATAGCCAAACCTTGCTCCAAAAGATCCGCATACAAGGCCTTGTCCCATTTGAAATGTTTCAGCTGAGGTAGAAGTTCTGGAACGCTCTTGCGGATATAGTAAAAGCAGAGAACCGCTGATAAGCCTTGCGAAATAATGGTAGCAAGTCCAGCGGATTGAACTCCCAGTTGCAGTTGCGTAATAAAATAGAGATCCAGAACCACATTAACCAGAGCAGAGAAAATCAGAAATCCCAGAGCTGCCAGACTGTCACCAATGGACCGCAACAAACCTGCAAAGAGATTATAAGCAAAGCTGACGCCTACACAGGTCACAATCATAGAAATATATTGATAAGATTGAGGAAGGATTTCTGCGGGAGTATCTAAGTATTGCAAGAGAGGATACAAGCCAAGAAAGCCCAGCAACATAACTACAATACTCAAAAGTGCACCTAAAATCCAGGTGGCTGCTACCGCTTCCTTGATTTTAGTAAAATTCCGAGCCCCATAATAGCGGGCAATGACAATCCCCATCCCATTACCAACACCAAGTGTAAATCCTATAATCAAGTCAAAAATGGCAGTTGTTGCCCCAACCGCAGCCAAAGAATCTTGTCCAAGAAATCGTCCAACAATCAAGATATCAGCAGTGTTATAGAGCTGTTGGAAAATATTGGACAGCAAGATTGGAAAGGCAAAGCTTAAGAGCGAAGGAAGAATAGGACCATGAATCAGGTCCACTGTTCGTTTTTTATTCATAAGGCTATTATATCAGCTTTCTAGAGGAGCGACAAGAAACAGTAAACTATGCCAGAACTAGGCAATGAAAAAGCAGTGAATTTCTCCACTACTTTAACAGCTTATTCTTCAATTTCGATTTCAAGTTCGTCGCCTAGGTCAAGTGTCACTTCTTCATTCACAGAATCTGCTTGAACCGCTTCATCTTTTTTAGTTTCAATACCTTCTACAGAAGCCTCTTCTCCATCAATCAACCCAAATTGAACACGGACTTGATGGTCAATCTCATCAAAGACTTCTGGGTGATCTGCCAAGTATTTCTTAGCATTTTCAGAACCTTGTCCGATTTTCTCATCCTTGTAAGAGTACCAAGCTCCTGCTTTTTTGATGATGTCCAAATCGCTTGCAATCTTCAAAAGCTCACCAGTCTTAGAAATCCCTTCTCCGTACATGATTTCAACGAAGGCTTCCTTAAATGGTGGAGCCACCTTGTTTTTCACGACCTTGATTTTGGTTTCTTTACCGACATTGGTGTCTTTTTGGTCACCAGTTCCCTTGATTTGTGTGCTTCCACGAACATCCAAACGCACTGAAGCGTAGAATTTCAAAGCACGTCCACCAGGAGTTGTTTCTGGATTTCCAAACATAACCCCAACTTTCTCACGCAATTGGTTGATAAAGATGGCAATAGTTTTTGTCTTATTGATAGAAGCACCGAGCTTACGCATGGCCTGGCTCATCATACGAGCCTGCAAACCAACGTGACTATCACCGATATCTCCATCAATTTCCGCACGAGGGACAAGAGCCGCAACTGAGTCGACCACGACAAGATCTACAGCACCTGAGTCAATCAATTTTCCTGCAATCTCAAGACCTTGCTCTCCTGAGTCTGGTTGTGACAAGAGTAATTCATCAATATTGACACCAAGGGCCGCAGCATAAGCTGGATCGAGGGCATGTTCCGCATCGATAAAGGCTGCAATCCCACCTTCTTTTTGCGCTTGCGCAACTGCATGAAGGGCAACTGTTGTCTTACCAGATGACTCTGGCCCATAGATTTCGATGATACGTCCCTTAGGATAACCACCTGAACCAAGGGCAATGTCAAGCGCCAAAGAACCTGAGCTCATCACTTGCACCTTTTGCTCGGCACGTTCACCCAAACGCATGATGGATCCTTTACCAAAGTCTTTCTCAATCAATTTAAGAGCGTCATTCAAGGCTTTTTCACGTTCTGCCCCAAATTTTTTTGAAATTTCATCTAATTTTTTTGGTTTTTTCGCCATTCTATTCTCCTACATTCTAATGGTCCTCAGACCTATCTACTATTATATCAAAAGTTAGTCACTTAATAAAGCCTTGCGAACTAGGTTAAAGGCATGCATAACCGCAATGTGACGTACATCTGCTCGACTTCTGCCTCCAATATTAACCTTGATGACCTCAGTTCCATGCTCTTGAGCCAAGCCTATGAAAACTGTCCCAGCTGGGTGCCCTTCTAGACTGTCTGGTCCTGCTACTCCAGTCAAACTAATGCCAAAATCAGACTGGGTTTTGATTCGTGCCTGCTCAGCCATCTTCTGCGCTGTAAATTCAGACACCACACCATATTCTTCTAAATCTTTGACAGGAATGCCCAACATCTTTGATTTTTCCTCCAAGCTATAGGTCACAAAACCACCCTTAAATATACTTGAAGCACCCGAAAAATCCGCTACTCTAGCTTGGAAAAGACCAGCCGTCAAACTCTCTGCAGCCGTGATAGTTTTCCCTTGTTTTTTCAGTTCATCTACCACAATACTGGCTAAACTAGTTTCTTCCCCATAGCCATAACAAAGGTATCGTAAAGAAAGATCTGCAAAGGTCTGGCGACCTAATATTTGATTTTCCAAAATATCCAGCACTTGATTCGCTTCTTCTTGACTGCTAGCTTTTGTTGACAGACGCAGAGTGACTTCTCCTGTCTTGGCATAAGGGGCCAAGGTAGGATCAGTTTGATTATCAATTAAATCAGCCAAAATCGTCACCAGCTGGCTCTCGCCAATCCCAAAGAAACGAAGAACTCGGGAATATAGCTTGCTCCCTGTCATCAACTTGGGTAGAAGTTGGTTTAAGACCATGGGTTTTAATTCACTTGGTGGACCTGGAAGGACAACGTAGGTCACTCCATCGACTTCCAATATTCCTCCCACAGCCAGTCCTGTTTCGTTTGGCAGTGGAGTCGCTCCATCTACAATTTGAGCTTGTCTTTCGTTATTCGGTGTTCGGGCATAGTCTGGTCTCTGAGCAAAAAAGACATCCAACTTCTCCTGCGCCTGAGGATCGAAGACTAATTCTTTCCCTAAAAATTTAGCCAGAGTTTGTTTGGTCAAATCGTCCTCAGTCGGTCCCAAACCACCTGTCAAAATCACTAGACTACTACGTTGACTGGCAATCTCAAGCAAAGACAAGAGACGAACTTCATTGTCCCCTACAGCCGTCTGAAAATATACATCTACCCCAATTTCTGCTAGTTTTTCCGATAAAAATTGAGCATTAGTATTAACAATCTGTCCTGTCAAAATCTCTGTTCCAACTGCAATAATTTCTGCTTTCATGCTTCCTCCTACCTATCTATTCGTATTTTTTTGAAAAAATCGCAGGAAATTTCCCACGATTGATTTTTTATTTGTATCAAAAAACGAACTATTCTACTTCATTTGTTACAAAGGCACCTTGTTGTTGATTATCCCCATTATCAACAGGCAACCGTCCAAACAAATCTTCAAATAAGACAGCATTTGTTTCAAGCTGAGTGATTTCTTCTTGTCCCAAAGAACGTCGCAATATATTCTGCATTTCCAACATATGCTCTCTAGAAACAATCTGGTAAGAAATGCCTTGCAACATCTCTCCCTCACCCTTTAACTGTTGTGATTCAATAGTTTTAAATGAATCTTTATAACCCAACAAACTCGGAATACTTTTTGCAGATAAATCGATATTAGTCTGCATATTAGTGCTTAGGGCTTTTAAAATAGATTGGTAGTGACTAACACTATTCAAACTGAGAACTTTTTCAACAACCTTTTGAATAACTTCACGCTGACGCTTCTGACGACCATAGTCCCCTTCTGGATCCTGGTAACGCATGCGAGAATAAACAAGCGCTTCTTCTCCATTTAGAGTTTGCTGCCCAACACCAATAGAAATGGTGTTAAATTCCTCTTGATCACTAATGGAAATCGGAAAACCTAGAGTATTATTGACAGTAACTCCCCCTACCGCATCGACTAATTGTTGCAATCCGTGCATATTGACCATAATATAGCGGTCAATATGGATATTCATCATCTTCTGAATGGTTGAAATAGCCAATTCTGCACCACCACCAGCATAGGCAGCGTTTAACTTCGCTTCTTGAATACCACCATCTTTATGTTGAATTTTAGTCAGGATATCACGCTCCAAACTCATCATCGTCGTTTTCTTTGTGTGAGGATTAACTGTCAAAAGAATCATGGAATCACTATTTCCCTCCCAAGGGTCCGTTCGTTCCACGTTTCCAGTATCAACCCCCATCAAAAGAATCGTTAAGGGTTCAGTCGCCTCAATAACATTGGTTTCTTCTCCAATTTTTTTATAGGTTTTTGATAAGGTTTGTGTACCTTGCTGATAAATAGTATAAGCAAAGACACCCACACCCAAAACTGTCACAGCTAGAAAAGCTAGCACCATTCCAATAATTTTTTTAACCATATTTCTACTAATCTATCAGTTTACCCATCAGGTAAACATCGATAAAGTCCCCTTCTTCTATGTACGCACCGCGCTCTTGTCTACCCTCAATTACAAAACCATGCTTTTGATATAGATGAACTGCAGCTTGATTACGAGTTTGGACAGTGAGTTGAAGTCTACGAAGAATGCCACTAGCCTGCGCCCATTCTACGACTTCTTCAAGCAAGAAACTTCCCAGCCCATTATTCCAATATTTCTTACCAATCACAATAAAGAGATCTCCAATATGACGAACTCTCTTACGTTGATCAGCTGTGATATTTACAAGACCAGCAATTTCATCATTTAGTAAGGCAAGTAAAGTGATTTGATTTTTCGAGTGAGCCTGTTTATCCAAAAACAACTCCATCTCAATATCTGTCAATAGAATACCTTCCCCGTCCAGACTGGTAAAATCTGTCTCCAAACTCACACGATTTAAAAAGGCTACTAATTCAACTGCATCTTCAGCTTCTGCTTCCCTAATGAGCAATTCATACTCCATGTTGAAGCTCCTCTAAGAGTTCTTCTGCACGCAAACCCTTTGCTTGGAAATGTAATCTGCGACCGTCTCCTTCTTTTAGAATTTCCAATTCTAAATAAGTACCCGGCAAGGCATCACCTAAAAGATGGCCCCACTCAATGACAGTCACTCCACCACCAAAGAGAAACTCATCCAAGTCGATAGAATCAGCATCCCCCTCAATACGATAAACATCTAGGTGGTAAAGTGGAAGACGACCTTCATACTCTCTTACGATAGTGTAAGTTGGACTCTTAATCATCTGAGAAATCTGTAACCCTTTAGCAAGACCTTTTGTAAAAGTCGTTTTACCTGCGCCCAGTTCTCCAGTTAGAATTAAAACATCATTCTTTTCTAATAAACAGCCCAAACGTTCACCTAAGAACTGTAACTCTTCTTCGTTTTTAGTGTACATATTCCTATTATACCAAAAAGTTATTCTTTGTCGAGATATTATCTGTGAATTCCATAGTATGAATTATAAGACTTGAACTAGCCTTTATTCTGATTTTAAAATAGGAACAGTAAAAAGACAACTAATAGTATATCTCTCATCAAGTGGCTATAAAATGAAACTTCCCAGCGAATGACTTTTGGTACCAACAATCCTAGAAAAAGCATTCCCAAGGCTACATAAAATGTCATGGATAATATTGACCAAGGATTTCTGAGAACGATTAAAATAGCTAGTCCACTGATAAAACAGACTTGCTTTTTACCCAAAATCTTTTTCAAGGCATATAGATACTTCTGAATCGGCAGAAAGACTAACAAGTCAATACCGAATAAGAAAAAGAAACTCGGTAGAAAGACTTCCACAAACTCTTCCACGGATGCATTCCCTTCAAGGAGATGTTCTATGACAATTAAAGCTAAACCTAAAATGTTTACTAAGAGTAATAGAGTATACAAGAGTTGTTTCTTATCTGCTCTAAAAACTGAATAATATTGATTTTGTTGCCCTTTATAGTAGTTTAGTCCTACCCCAATACTCGCAAGTAGTAACATGCCAACTAAATAATAGAAACAGTTTTGATTTAACATCAAGGTCCAGGTCGATAAACTTAAACAAGAACAAGCACAAAGTCCAAAAACAGTCAGTAATAACAAAATACGGATTTGCTTTTTCATTTTTCCCATCATTTTCCCCCTTACTTGCTCCTATTATATGCTAGAAATCCTCACTATTGCTAGAATATTTCTCAACTGTCGTTTTTCTACTCTAAAACGCTAAAAAGTTTGATGCAAGTAACCCTTACATCAAACTTTTACTATTTTTCTTCAAACCAAAGAGCAATTTTTCGCTTAGCTGACTCTTCTGAATCTGAACCATGTACAACATTTTGGATAGCTTGATTTTCACTAGCAGCTGTTGCAAAATCACCTCGAATAGTTCCTGGTAAAGCTTCTTCTGGACGAGTAGCACCCATCATGGTCCGCCAAGTTTCAATTACTTTGGGACCAGAAATGATACCTACAAGAACCGGTCCTGAAGTCATAAATTCACGAATCGGTGAGTAAAAACTTTGACCAACCAAGTCCTGATAGTGCTGGTCAATCAACTCTTCTGAAACCTTTGTACGCAACTCCAATTTTTCGATTGTAAATCCACGTTGTTCGATGCGTTTCAACACTTCCCCCACTAGTCCTCTTTTTACACCATCTGGTTTAATGATAAAAAATGTTTGTTCCATACCCGTCTCCTTTGTCAGCTTCTTTCTTTTATTTTACCACATTTCATGGAAAAATGGAGAAAGTTTTCAGAAAAGAGAATAAGAGAACCCGAAGACTCTCTTATTCTCTTTTATTCTACTGTTTCTTCCACAGTTTCAACAGCAGTATCCATAACTACTTCTGTTGTTTCTTCATTTCCTTCTTCCTCTACTGGAGGATTAAGGTATTCTTCTTCGTTGACAGCATGTGGTTCAAGGTTACGGTAACGAGCCATACCAGTACCTGCTGGGATGATCTTACCAATGATAACATTTTCTTTAAGTCCAAGGAGATGGTCTTTCTTACCACGGATAGCTGCGTCAGTAAGGACACGAGTTGTTTCCTGGAAGGAAGCAGCTGACAAGAAACTGTTGGTTTCAAGTGAGGCTTTGGTAATTCCCATAAGGACTGGGCGACCTGTCGCTGGAACTCCACCTGCGATAAGGACATCTTTGTTAGCATCTGTAAAGTCATTGATATCCATAAGGGTACCCATGAGAAGGTCTGTGTCACCTGGATCCATGACACGGACTTTACGGATCATTTGACGAACCATTACCTCGATGTGTTTGTCACCGATTTCTACCCCTTGGCTACGGTAAACTTTTTGTACTTCACCGAGAAGATAAGTTTCAACTGACAAGACATCACGGACTGCAAGGAGACGTTTTGGTTGGATAGAACCTTCTGTAAGAGCAGCACCACGCGCTACTTGGTCCCCAACTTCGACACGCATACGAGCTGTAAATGGAACGACGTATTCACCTTCGCCAGTTTCACCCTTAACAAAGACTTTCTTAGTACGAGTTGAAGCGTCTTCTTCGATAGCGGTAACTTGTCCTTTAACCTCTGTGATAACCGCTTCCCCTTTAGGATTGCGGGCTTCAAAGATTTCTTGGACACGAGGAAGACCCTGAGTGATATCGGTATTTGAGGCAACCCCACCCGTGTGGAAGGTACGCATTGTAAGCTGTGTACCAGGTTCCCCGATAGATTGGGCAGCGATTGTACCAACTGCTTCACCAACTTCAACCGCATCACCAGTCGCCAAGTTGATACCGTAACAGTGACGGCAGACACCATGACGAGTATTACATGTAAATACAGAGCGGATAGTTACTTCTTCCACACCAGCATTGACAATTTCACGCGCCTTGTCTTCTGTAATCAACTCATTTGGACCAATGATAACTGCACCAGTTTCTGGATGTTTAACAGTTTTCTTAGTGTAACGACCGTTGAGACGTTCTTCTAGAGACTCGATCATCTCTTTTCCTTCTGCGATAGAACGGATCAAGAGACCACGGTCTGTTCCACAGTCATCCTCACGGATGATAACGTCTTGGGCAACGTCAACCAAACGACGAGTCAAGTAACCTGAGTCGGCTGTCTTAAGGGCCGTATCGGTCATACCTTTACGCGCACCGTGAGTTGAGAAGAACATTTCGAGTACTGACAAACCTTCGCGGAAGTTTGAAAGGATTGGCAATTCCATGATACGTCCATTCGGAGCAGCCATCAGACCACGCATACCGGCAAGCTGTGAGAAGTTTGAGATGTTACCACGGGCTCCAGAGTCCATCATCATAACGATTGGATTCTTAGGATCTTGGTTGGCAATCAAACGTTTCTCTAGTTTTTCACGGGCAGCACGCCATTCAGCTGTAACAGCATTGTAACGCTCGTCGTCTGTGATCATACCACGACGGAATTGTTTTGTGATTTGTTCTACACGTTTGTGTGATTCTTCAATGATTTCAGCCTTGTCATCAACGACTGGGATATCGGCAATACCCACTGTCAATCCTGCAAGAGTTGAGTGGTGGTAACCGAGGTTCTTCATACGGTCAAGTAGGGCAGAAGTTTCTGTCGTACGGAAACGTTTGAAGATTTCAGCGATGATATTTCCAAGGTTTTTCTTCTTGAATGGAGGGTTAAGTTCAAGATTGTTAATAGCTTCCTTGATATCTCCACCAAGTGGCAAGAAGTATTTGGCTGGAACGCCTTCTGTCAAGTTGGCATTGTTTGGTTCTTGCAAGTATGGTAGACCCTCTGGCATGATGTCGTTGAAGAGGATTTTACCAACTGTTGTAAGCAAGACCTTGTGTTTTTGCTCTTCTGTCCAAGGTTTGTTGAGGCTGTCTGTTGCGATACCAACACGTGAGTGAAGGTGAACATAACCATTACGGTAAGCCATAACCGCTTCGTCACGGTCTTTGAAGACCATTCCTTCACCTTCACGACCAGCTTCTTCCATAGTCAAGTAGTAGTTACCCAAAACCATGTCCTGAGATGGAGTAACAACTGGTTTACCATCTTTCGGGTTCAAGATGTGCTCAGCAGCGAGCATCAAGATACGAGCTTCTGCTTGGGCTTCTTCTGAAAGCGGTACGTGGATGGCCATTTGGTCCCCGTCAAAGTCGGCATTGTAGGCTTCACAGACAAGTGGGTGCAAGCGAAGGGCCTTACCATCAATCAAGACGGGCTCGAAGGCTTGGATACCCAAACGGTGAAGGGTCGGTGCGCGGTTCAAAAGCACTGGGTGTTCTTTAATCACTTCTTCAAGAATATCCCAGATACGCTCATCTCCACGTTCGACCAAGCGTTTAGCCGCTTTAACGTTTTGCACGATATCACGCGCAACGATTTCACGCATCACGAATGGTTTAAAGAGCTCGATCGCCATTTCACGTGGCACACCACATTGGTACATCTTAAGAGTTGGACCAACGGCGATAACGGAACGTCCTGAGAAGTCAACACGTTTACCGAGCAAGTTTTGACGGAAGCGTCCTTGTTTACCTTTAAGCATGTGGCTCAATGATTTCAGTGGACGGCTACCTGGTCCTGTGATTGGACGACCACGACGACCATTGTCAATCAAAGCGTCAACCGCTTCTTGAAGCATACGCTTCTCATTTTGAACGATAATACCTGGTGCATTCAACTCAAGCAAACGAGCCAAACGGTTGTTACGGTTGATAACACGGCGGTACAGGTCGTTCAAGTCAGATGAGGCAAAACGGCCACCATCCAACTGCAACATTGGACGAAGATCTGGTGGGATAACTGGAAGGATGTTAAGAATCATCCATTCAGGTTTATTTCCAGACTTGTAAAAGGCATCCAAAACATCCAAACGACGGATGGCTTTGACACGCTTTTGTCCAGTAGCTGTTTTCAACTCTTCTTTGAGTTCAGCAATTTCTTTTTCAAGATCTACTTGTTTTAAAAGGTCTTGGATAGCTTCGGCACCCATCTTGGCAACGAATGATCCATAACCATACTCACGCAAGCGCTCACGGTATTCGCGCTCTGTCATGATAGACTTGTGCTCAAGCGGTGTATCCTTGGGATCAATCACCACATAAGCCGCAAAGTAGATAACTTCCTCGAGGGCACGAGGGCTCATATCAAGGGTCAAGCCCATACGGCTTGGAATCCCCTTGAAGTACCAGATGTGAGATACAGGAGCTTTCAACTCAATGTGCCCCATACGCTCACGACGAACTTTTGTACGCGTTACTTCAACCCCACAACGGTCACAAACAATTCCTCTGTAACGAATGCGTTTGTATTTACCACAAGCACATTCCCAGTCTTTTGTAGGTCCAAAGATAACTTCATCAAAGAGACCTTCACGTTCTGGTTTCAAGGTACGGTAATTGATTGTTTCAGGTTTTTTGACTTCTCCATAAGACCATGAACGGACTTTACTTGGAGAAGCTAGGGTGATTTGCATACTTTTAAAACGATTTACATCAACCACTATTTCTTCCCTTTCTATTCTAAGTGAACTGCTTATTCTTGTTCAGCAGCTTCTTCTGTTGCTTCCGCTTTCGTTGCTTTCTCAGCTTCTTCAGCTTCAAAGGCTGCTTTAGCCTCTTGTGCTGCTTTTTCGCGGGCTTTTTCAAGGTCATCTACGTGGATGACATCTTCGTCCATTCCTTCATCCAAGTCGCGAAGTTCCACTTCTTGATCATCTTCGTCTAGGACACGCATGTCAAGACCAAGAGATTGCAATTCTTTCACAAGAACTCGGAAGGATTCTGGAACACCTGGTTTTGGAATTGGTTTTCCTTTTGTAATAGCTTCATAAGCTTTCAAACGTCCGTTGATATCGTCAGACTTGTAAGTCAAGATTTCTTGAAGGACATTTGATGCACCATAGGCTTCAAGAGCCCAAACCTCCATCTCACCGAAACGTTGTCCACCAAACTGAGCTTTACCTCCGAGTGGTTGTTGGGTAACGGTTGAGTAAGGTCCGACAGAACGCGCATGCAATTTATCGTCAACCATGTGGTGGAGTTTGATCATGTACATGACTCCGACAGAAACACGGTTATCAAATGGTTCACCTGTACGTCCATCGTAAAGGATTGTTTTGGCATCGCTATCCATACCTGCTTCTTTAACAGTTGACCAAAGGTCTTCAGAACTTGCTCCGTCAAAAACTGGTGTTGCGATGTGAATACCAAGAGTACGAGCCGCCATACCAAGGTGAAGCTCCATAACCTGACCGATATTCATACGTGATGGCACCCCAAGTGGGTTCAACATGATATCGACTGGAGTTCCATCTGGAAGGTAAGGCATGTCTTCTACAGGAACGATACGAGAGACAACCCCTTTATTTCCGTGACGTCCGGCCATCTTATCTCCGACCTTGATCTTACGTTTTTGAGCGATGTAGACGCGAACCAGCATATTAACACCTGATTGCAATTCATCTCCATTTGCACGTGTAAAGATCTTAACATCACGAACGACACCATCGGCACCGTGTGGTACACGAAGAGAAGTATCACGTACTTCACGAGATTTATCTCCAAAGATAGCGTGCAAGAGACGTTCTTCAGCTGAAAGGTCTTTCTCACCCTTAGGTGTTACTTTACCTACAAGGATATCACCTTCTTTAACCTCAGCACCGATACGGATAATACCCATTTCGTCAAGGTCTTTAAGGGCATCTTCACCAACGTTTGGAATTTCGCGAGTGATTTCTTCAGGCCCAAGCTTTGTATCGCGTGTTTCTGATTCGTATTCTTCAAGGTGAACGGATGTGTAGACATCGTCTTTGACCAAGCGTTCGCTCATGATAACGGCATCCTCGAAGTTGTAACCTTCCCAAGTCATGTAGGCAACGATTGGGTTTTGTCCAAGCGCCATTTCTCCATTTTCCATGGAAGGTCCGTCAGCGATGAAATCGCCTTTTTCAACAACATCACCAACTTTTACGAGAGTGCGTTGGTTGTAAGCAGTACCTGAGTTTGAACGACGGAATTTTTGGATGTGGTAAACATCCAATGAACTATCTTCACGACGAACTTCTACCTTGTCCGCATCTGCATAGGTAACTTTACCGTCATACTGAGCAATCACAGCAGCTCCTGAATCGTGGGCTGCTTGGTATTCCATACCAGTACCAACGTAAGGTGCTTTTGGATTAATCAACGGCACAGCCTGACGTTGCATGTTGGCTCCCATAAGGGCACGGTTGGAGTCATCGTTTTCCAAGAAAGGAATACATGCTGTCGCAACAGCAACTACCTGTTTTGGTGATACGTCCATATAGTCAACAACATTCGCTGGATACTCTTGGTTGACCCCTTGGTGACGTCCCATGACAACTTTCTCAGCAAATGTTCCATCTTCATTCAGACGAGAATTAGCCTGTGCTACAGTAAATTCATCTTCTTCATCGGCTGTCAACCAAACAATTTCGTTGGTAACAACACCTGTTTCACGGTCAACCTTACGGTATGGTGTTTGAACAAAACCATACTTATTCAAGTGTCCGTAAGATGACAAGTTATTGATCAAACCGATGTTAGGTCCTTCAGGTGTCTCGATTGGACACATACGGCCGTAGTGAGTGTAGTGCACGTCACGGACTTCATAGCCAGCACGGTCACGAGTCAAACCACCAGGTCCTAAGGCTGACAAACGGCGTTTGTGAGACAACTCAGAAAGCGGGTTATGTTGGTCCATGAACTGTGACAACTGTGATGAACCAAAGAATTCTTTCACCGCAGCTGTTACAGGACGGATATTGATGATTTGTTGTGGTGTCAAGACTTCGTTATCTTGAACAGACATACGTTCACGGACATTACGTTCCATACGAGAAAGTCCAAGACGTACTTGGTTGGCAAGCAATTCACCAACTGCACGGATACGACGGTTCCCAAGGTGGTCGATGTCATCTACACGGCCAAGTCCTTCAGCCAAGTTGAGGAAGTAGTTCATCTCAGCAAGGATATCTGCAGGAGTGACGATACGAACCTTGTCATCTGGATTAGCATTACCGATGATCGTTACGACACGGTCTGGATCAGTTGGTGCAACAACCTTGAATTTTTGAAGAACAACTGGCTCAGTCACAACGGCTGCATCATTTGGAATGTAAACAATCTTGTTCAAGTCGCCATCCAAATGGCTTTCAATACTTTCAATCACGCTACGAGTCATGATTGTACCAGCTTCTACCAAGATTTCTCCAGTTTCAGGATCTACCAATGGCTCTGCAATAGTTTGGTTAAGCAAGCGTGTTTTAACATTGAGTTTTTTATTGATTTTGTAACGACCGACAGCTGCCAAGTCATAACGACGTGGGTCAAAGAAACGAGCTACAAGCAAGCTACGTGAGCTTTCAGCAGTCTTAGGCTCACCTGGACGAAGACGTTCGTAAATTTCTTTCAAAGCTTCGTCGGTACGAGAGTCCATTGGGTTCTTATGGATATCTTTTTCAACAGTGTTGCGAACCAATTCGCTGTCACCAAAGATATCAAAGATTTCATCATCACCTGAGAAACCAAGCGCACGAACCAATGTCGTAAATGGAATCTTACGAGTACGGTCGATACGAGTGTAGGCGATATCTTTTGAGTCACTTTCAAGTTCCAACCAAGCTCCACGGTTAGGGATAACAGTTGAACCGTAGCCCACTTTACCGTTTTTATCAACTTTATCGTTAAAGTAAACACCTGGCGAGCGGACCAACTGAGATACGATGATACGTTCACCACCATTGATGATGAAAGTACCCATTTCAGTCATGATTGGGAAATCACCAAAGAAAACTTCTTGAGTTTTGATTTCTCCTGTTTCTTTATTGATCAAGCGGAAGGTTACAAAAATTGGTGCTGAGTAGCTAGCATCGTGGATACGAGCCTCTTCTAGCGTGTATTTTGGTTCCTTGATTTCATATCCAACAAATTCCAACTCCATTGTGTCTGTGAAGTTTGAAATTGGCAATACATCTTCAAACACTTCCTTAAGACCATGGTCTAGGAAATCTTTGAATGAGTCAGTTTGAATTTCAATCAAATTTGGTAAGTCAAGAACTTCTTTGATTCTTGAAAAACTACGACGGGTACGATGTTTCCCGTATTGAACGTCATGTCCTGCCAAGATGATTCTCCTTTGTAAATAAGTTCCAAGCCTTATCAATCAGGCTTTTCTAATCGTCATATGGTTTTAAAAACCCCTATCACCGTGTCCTCTTGACGAATTTTCAGAATCTTTAAGTCTTTGTTACAAATGCTCAAAATCCTGAAAAAAAGCACAAAAAGAGCAGCTAAATCTGACTTTTTCAGAAGATTTAACTGCTGTGAGCCTTGTCTGGACAATATTTCAGACAAAACCTACGACAAATGATTATTCATATTATACCTTATTTAGCTAGATTTTTCAAGGGGATTAACGATTTTTTGACAAAATCTTTTCCTATAAAAAAATTAAATTCAATGATTGCTTTGCAAACTGCATTTTCAGTTTAATTGTTCAAGAAAAATATAGTAAATTCAGATTATCCTATTTTATCATAGGCTGTTTTCTTGACTTTATCAGGTTTTTCTTTTAATATATATGTATAAATATATAGGGAGGTTTATGATGAATATCTTGCTGTCTAAAACTGAACAAGACTTGCTATTCTTACTGGAAGAATTAACCAAACACCATGATTGGATAGCAATTCCAGTCTTAGCTGAGAAGCTGAATTTTTCAATCGAAAAATTGCAAGAACACCTTTTTAAGCTTGAGCAATTATTTCCAAACCTCCTGCTTCAATCAAGAAATAAAGGTATTCAATTGCAATTTGACTTTCAAAACACCTTGGATCCTAGGATTGCGATTTTTAAACAATCTGAAACCTATTCTTTTTTGAACTGTCTATTTTTCAAAGAGGGACAATCACTTGAGCAAATGTGTCAGGAACTTGTGATTAGTTACGAACGAGTTCAGGAAATCATCCATCATCTAAATACTGAACTTCCGCAACATTATGGCATCAGCATCCAACCTTCCCCTTTAGTCATGGAAGGAGGAGAAGAAGAGGATATTCGCACCTTTTATCTAGACTACTTTAGCCAAAGTTACGACTTTCTAGATTGGCCCTTCCCTTCTATTTCTGAGGAATCACTCACATACTTGATTCAGCTATTTTTGGACGCCCAACAAGTTGCACCCAATCTCAGTAGCTTACGGCAGATCAAATATACTCTAGCTATCAATCTGGAGCGTGTAAATAGGGGACATTTGATTGAAAATCCTACTCCTCTTTTAACCAGTCACTACAGTTCTCTCATGCAAATTCCTCAGTTTAAAGAAAATATTAAGAAGCTAGCTAAAAAACTTCATTTTGAACCGACAAAGGAAACACTGGTACAGCTATTTTCAAACCCAGTAAAGTCTTCTCAAATCGTAACTAATCCTAGTAGCGGAGCGTTAGGGGACATTCATCAGATTCAAAAATCCTACCGTTTATTGAGCCAAATTCTAGAAGAACTGGTCAAAGAATTTCACCTACAGATTGAAAATCGCGAGGAATTGATTTGGCTCCTCCACTATACTGCCCAATCTGATTTCTTCCATTTACTCAGTAACAAGTCTCTCGACAGACAGAAATCCCAAATTTTAAGCAGTTATCAAGTAGAATTTCCAAAACTATTTGAAGTAAGTCAACACAGATTCCAATCTTACCTGACTGAAATGGGGCTAGAAAATCACCCAAGTAAGCTACAGGAACTTATCTACACCTTTTCTATCCAAGGGCAACGAATTTTAGTCCAATTACTTCAAAAACTTCCCAAAATACGTGTTTTAGTCATTAGTCATCTGGATAGTCATCACGCACAAAACCTTATCGACACCCTTGCTCACTACGGCAATAATCTCTATCTCTTTGATTCTTGGGAAGAATCTCCGATTTCTTTCTCAATTCTCAATCAAATTCCTCACGATATTGTTATCACTACCTTTCCTGTCGCCAACTCTCCTAAACCACTTATCTATAATCGTAACTTCTCTACTTCAGAATTATTCCACCATCTCCACCTTCTGGCTTCTCAAATTCATAAAGAAAGATTGGCTGAATCGTAACAAAATTTGTTGCGATTTTTCTTTTAGTTTAATTCCAGGAAAACGCTTGCATATTGTTTTACTACATGCTATACTGATAGAGAAATTCATTTATAGGAGAATGATTATGAGAAAAACACCATCTCACACTGAGAAAAAAATGGTTTACAGCATCCGTTCCCTCAAGAATGGAACTGGTTCTGTCCTTATTGGAGCAAGCCTTGTCCTACTTGCCATGGCTACACCAACTATCTCAGCCAACGAAACCACAACAGCTAGTGCTGAAGCGACTAACACTATTACCCAACCTCTTACTGATACAGCAGACATCGCTGGAAAGAAGGAAAGCGATTTTTCTTCACCTAAAAATGCAAACGCTTCCCTAGTGAAAACAGAAGAAAAATCTGCAACGGAGGTAACTACTCCTGCTGCTGCAACTCCAGCCGATTCAGCACCACAAACCAGACAAGATCGTTCAAGTGAACCAACTACTTCTACGAGTCCAGTAACGACTGAAACTAAGGCAGAAGAGCCCATCGAAGACAACTACTTCCGTATCCATGTCAAAAAACTTCCTGAAGAAAACAAGGATGCTCAAGGACTATGGACTTGGGACGATGTTGAAAAACCATCTGAAAATTGGCCAAACGGAGCCTTGTCCTTTAAGGATGCCAAAAAAGATGACTATGGCTACTACCTAGATGTCAAATTAAAGGGAGAACAAGCCAAGAAAATTAGCTTCCTCATCAATAATACAGCTGGAAAAAATCTGACAGGTGATAAATCGGTAGAAAAACTGGCACCAAAGATGAATGAGGCTTGGTTGGACCAAGATCACAAGGTTTTCTCTTACGAACCACAGCCTGCAGGAACTATTCGCGTCAACTACTACCGTACAGATGGCAACTATGACAAGAAATCTCTCTGGTACTGGGGAGATGTGAAAAATCCAAGTAGTGGTGAATGGCCTAACGGAACAGACTTTACGGCCACAGGCAAATACGGCCGCTATATCGACATTCCTCTTAAGGATGCCGCAAAAGAATTCGGCTTTTTATTACTAGATGAGAGCAAACAAGGAGACGACGTGAAAATCCGTAAAGAAGATTATAAATTCACCGATTTGAAAAATCATAGCCAAATTTTCCTAAAAGACGATGACGAATCGATTTACACAAATCCATACTATGTCCATGATATCCGTATGACAGGAGCCCAACACGTAGGCACTTCTAGCATTGAGAGTAGTTTTTCAACACTTGTCGGTGCTAAAAAAGAAGATATCCTCAAACACTCCAACATCACTAATCACCTAGGAAATAAAGTAGCTATCACCGATGTTGCAATCGATGAAGCTGGTAAGAAAGTGACCTACAGCGGAGATTTCTCTGACACAAAACATCCTTATACCGTGAGCTACAACGCTGACCAATTCACTACCAAAACAAGCTGGCGTCTGAAAGATGAGACTTACAGTTATGATGGCAAACTTGGAGCTGACCTCAAAGAAGAAGGAAAACAAGTTGATTTAACCCTTTGGTCACCAAGTGCTGATAAGGTTTCTGTCGTTGTCTACGACAAGAATGACCCTGAAAAAGTGGTTGGAACTGTCGCTCTTGAAAAAGGGGAAAAAGGAACTTGGAAACAAACTCTAGATAGCACAAATAAACTAGGCATCACAGATTTCACTGGATACTATTATCAATACCAAATCGAGCGTCAAGGTAAAACTGTTCTTGCACTCGATCCTTACGCTAAGTCCCTCGCTGCTTGGAATAGTGACGATGCTAAGATTGACGATGCCCATAAAGTGGCTAAAGCCGCCTTTGTAAATCCAGCTAAACTAGGACCTCAAGACTTGACTTATGGTAAGATTCACAACTTCAAGACTCGTGAAGATGCCGTTATCTACGAAGCTCATGTGCGTGACTTCACTTCAGATCCTGCCATTGCAAAAGACTTGACCAAACCATTTGGTACCTTTGAAGCCTTTATTGAAAAACTAGACTATCTCAAAGACTTGGGTGTGACCCACATCCAGCTCCTTCCAGTCTTGTCTTACTACTTTGTCAATGAATTGAAAAACCATGAACGCTTGTCTGAATATGCTTCAAGCAACAGCAACTACAACTGGGGATATGACCCTCAAAACTACTTCTCCTTGACTGGTATGTACTCAAGCGATCCTAAGAATCCAGAAAAACGAATCGCAGAATTTAAAAACCTCATCAACGAAATCCACAAACGTGGCATGGGAGCTATCCTAGATGTCGTTTATAACCATACAGCCAAGGTCGATATCTTTGAAGACCTAGAGCCAAACTACTACCACTTTATGGATGCTGATGGGACACCTCGCACTAGCTTTGGTGGTGGACGCTTGGGAACAACCCATCATATGACCAAACGACTCCTAGTTGACTCTATCAAATATCTAGTTGATACCTACAAAGTGGATGGATTCCGCTTCGATATGATGGGAGACCATGATGCAGCTTCTATTGAAGAAGCGTACAAGGCCGCACGCGCCCTCAATCCAAACCTCATCATGCTGGGTGAGGGTTGGAGAACCTATGCCGGTGATGAAAACATGCCTACTAAAGCTGCTGACCAAGATTGGATGAAACATACCGATACTGTCGCTGTCTTCTCAGATGACATCCGTAACAACCTCAAGTCTGGTTATCCAAACGAAGGTCAACCTGCCTTTATCACAGGTGGCAAGCGTGATATCAATACCATCTTCAAAAATCTCATTGCTCAACCAACCAACTTTGAAGCTGACAGCCCTGGAGATGTCATCCAATACATCGCAGCCCATGATAACTTGACCCTCTTTGACATCATCGCCCAATCTATCAAAAAAGACCCAAGCAAGGCCGAGAACTATGCTGAAATCCATCGTCGTTTGCGACTTGGAAACCTCATGGTCTTGACAGCTCAAGGAACTCCATTTATCCACTCTGGTCAGGAATATGGACGTACCAAACAATTTCGTGACCCAGCCTACAAGACTCCAGTAGCAGAGGATAAGGTTCCAAATAAATCTCACTTGTTGCGTGATAAGGATGGCAATCCATTTGACTATCCTTACTTCATCCATGACTCTTACGATTCGAGTGATGCTATTAACAAGTTTGACTGGACTAAGGCTACAGATGGAAAAGCATATCCTGAAAATGTCAAGAGTCGTGACTATATGAAAGGGTTGATTGCCCTTCGTCAATCTACAGATGCCTTCCGACTCAAGAGCCTCCAAGATATCAAAGACCGTGTCCACCTCATCACTGTCCCAGGTCAAAATGGCGTGGAAAAAGAGGACGTAGTGATTGGCTACCAAATCACTGCTCCAAACGGAGATATCTACGCAGTCTTTGTCAATGCAGACGAAAAAGCTCGCGAATTTAACTTGGGAACTGTCTTTGCACATCTAAGAAATGCTGAAGTTTTAGCAGACGAAAATCAAGCAGGACCAGTCGGAATTGCCAACCCTCAAGGGCTTGAATGGACTGAAAAAGGCTTGAAATTAAATGCCCTTACAGCTACTGTTCTTAGAATCTCTCAAGGCGGTGCCATCGTTGCCCCAGCTGTGGAAGAAAAACCAGAATTTGACCTTTCTAGCTTAAAACAAGAACAAGGGCAAAATAACAGCCAAGACAATATGTCAAACCGAGTAATCAAACCGGAACAGCAAACTCCAGCTCCACAAACTAAACCTGATTCTGCAAAACCAGATACAAAAGTAGCTGATGCAGAAAATAAACCTGGCCAAGCTACAGCTGATTCACAAGCTCAACAACCCGCACAAGAAGCACAAGCATCATCTGTAAGTCAAGTTGTTCAAAACGAATCGGTAGACAACTCTAGCAAGGAAAATATACCTGCTCCCCTAGCTAAACAAGCTGAACTTCCAAATACAGGAACTAAAAACTATCACAAACTCCTGTTTGCAGGAATTAGTCTCCTCGCCCTTCTAGGTCTCGGTTTCTTACTAAAAAAGAAAAAAGAGGACTAAACTAGCCCTCCTATAGAACAATCCCCCAAGCCTTAACGCTCGAGGGATTGATTTTTGTACAATATTTGCCGTCATAATAAACTCGATTAAGATTTTTTATTTAGCCTCTTTCATGGCAAAGTCAGCCCGAACTTTGGGTGCTACTTGTGTTCCGAAGAGTTCAATAGCTCTTAGAACTTGTTCATGAGGCATGGAACCAAGCGGTAGATGGAGCATGAAGCGGTCTAAACTTAAATCCTCTATCATGCGAATCAATTTTTCGGCCACCTGATCTGGATTGCCCACAAACATAGCACCATTTGGCCCAACTTGCTCCAAATACTGCTCATACCGCAATTCTTGCCAGTGCGGACGATCTTTGGAAATGGCATCCACCACTTGCTTGGTCGGATGGAAATAATCTTTCACCGCCTGCTCGCCATCTTCAGCAATCCAGCCCCAAGAATGAGCTCCAACCTTTAGTTCCTGACTGGCATGGCCTGCTTCGCTCCCAATCTCGCGATAAGCCTGAATCAATTTTTTAAAATAACGCGGATTGCCACCGATAATAGCATAAACAATCGGTAGACCAGCCTGAGCAATCTTCACAGTTGATTCGACATAACCACCTGTCGCTATCCACAAAGGTAATTTGTCCTGAACTGGACGAGGATAAACTTCTTTTCCAGAGATTGTTTGGGTCAAGCGACCTTGCCAGTCTAACTTGGTATTTTCATTAACTAACTGAAGCAAGTCCAATTTTTCATCAAAAAGGGCTTCGTAGTCTTTCAAATCATAGCCGAACAAGGGAAAAGATTCCGTGAAAGAACCCCTTCCGGCCATAATCTCCGCTCGTCCATTTGACAAAGCATCGATAGTGGCATACTGTTGAAACAAGCGAATCGGATCCATGCTCGAGAGAATGCTGACTGCACTGGTCAAACGGATTTTCTTGGTATTGACTGCCCCAGCGGCCAGAACAATCTCTGGGGCTGATACTGCAAAATCTGCTCGATGATGCTCACCAATCCCATACACATCCAAACCAACCTTGTCAGCCAGCTCAATCTCTGCCACCAACTGGCGAATGCGTTCGGCATGACTGTAAGTTTGCCCAGTCCCTTCAAGCTCCGTTGTTTCCCCAAATGTTGAAATTCCCAATTCTACCATTGCGATTCTCCCTGTCTATTTCTGTCCTTAAATTTGAAAAATTATTCTAATACTCAATGAAAATCAAAGAGCAAACTAGGAAGCTAGCCGCAGGCTGTACTTGAGTACGGCAAGGTGAAGCTGACGTGGTTTGAATTTGATTTTCGAAGAGTATAACACGAATCTTGAGTACAAGCAACCAATTTGCTCACAAGAAAAAGCCTAGATAACTAGACTTTTTTAGCTTATTCTACCGTTACTGACTTAGCAAGGTTACGTGGTTTATCCACATCAAGTCCACGGTGAAGGGTTGCAAAGTAAGCGACCAATTGTGTTGGTACGACCATTGAGATTGGTGAGAGGTAAGGGTGTACGGTCGTAAGGACGATATCGTCTGTCTCTTTAGCAACATTTTCTTCTGCGATAGTGAGGACTTTGGCACCACGGGCTGCCACCTCTTGGATATTTCCACGAGTATGGTTGGCAAGGACTGGATCTGACAAGAGAGCCAAGACAGGTGTTCCTTCTTCAATCAAGGCAATAGTTCCGTGCTTGAGTTCTCCTGCCGCAAAACCTTCACACTGGATGTACGAAATCTCTTTAAGTTTGAGACTTGCTTCCATGGCTACATAGTAATCTTGACCACGTCCAATGTAAAAGGCGTTACGAGTTGTTTCGAGAAGATCACGAACCTTGGCATCAATGGTTTCTTTCTCTGAAAGAGTTGATTCGATAGACTGAGCTACGATTGACAACTCATGCACCAAATCAAAGGCTTGCGCTTTGGAATTGCCATTTGCTTCTCCAACAGCTTTTGCAAGAAAGGCAAGGGCTGCAATTTGCGCTGTATAGGCCTTGGTTGATGCTACGGCAATTTCAGGACCTGCATGAAGGAGCATGGTATGGTTGGCTTCACGTGAAAGAGTTGAACCTGGTACGTTTGTCACTGTCAAGCTTGGGATTCCCATTTCATTAGCCTTGACCAAAACCTGACGACTATCCGCTGTTTCACCAGATTGGCTGATAAAGATGAAGAGCGGTTTCTTGCTGAGAAGTGGCATACCATAGCCCCACTCAGATGAGATTCCAAGTTCAACTGGTGTATCTGTCAATTCTTCCAGCATCTTCTTAGAAGCAAATCCTGCGTGGTAAGATGTCCCAGCTGCAAGGATGTAGATACGGTCTGCGTCTTTAACAGCCTTGATGATAGCTGGGTCTACGACAACTTGACCAGCCTCATCTGTGTAGGCTTGGATGAGTTTACGCATAACTGTTGGTTGCTCATCGATTTCCTTGAGCATGTAGTAAGGATAAGTTCCCTTACCGATATCTGACAAATCAAGCTCAGCAGTATAGCTAGCACGCTCACGACTATTACCATCATAGTCTTGAACTTCCACACTATCAGCCTTGACGATTACCAGCTCTTGGTCATGAATTTCCATGTATTGGTTGGTTTCACGAATCATAGCCATAGCGTCTGAGCAGACCATGTTATAGCCTTCTCCAAGACCAATCAAAAGTGGTGATTTATTTTTAGCTACGTAGATAACTTCAGGATCTTGTGAGTCAACCAAGGCAAAAGCATAAGAACCACGGATAATATGAAGGGCTTTTTTGAAGGCTTCAAGAACTGAGAGCCCTTCTTCTTCCGCAAATTTTCCAATCAAATGAACGGCTATTTCCGTATCTGTTTGCCCTTTGAAGTGGTGACCTGCAAGGTATTCTTCCTTGATTTCAAGGTAGTTCTCAATCACCCCATTGTGAACCAAGACAAAACGTTCTGTCTCAGAGCGGTGTGGGTGAGCATTGTCTTCCGTTGGTTTCCCGTGAGTTGCCCAACGAGTATGTCCGATACCAGTTGTTCCCTCAACACCAGCTGTCTTGGCAGACAATTCTGCGATACGACCAACAGCCTTCACCAAATGGTTCTCAGCACCACCTAGGACAAAAATCCCCGCAGAATCATAGCCACGGTATTCGAGCTTTTCAAGCCCTTGAATCAAAATATCAGTTGCATTTGTGTTTCCAACAACACCAACAATTCCACACATAGTATATACGACACAGACCAGCTGTGCTTTCTCCTTAAAATTGGTATAGTCTAATTCCTCTTTTATAGAATCAGCAAAAACAGTATATACTTGTTTCTTTCGCTTGTCAAGAGTAAAAATTGGTATAGTTCAAATTAAGCTCCTGTAAGCAAAAGACTCTGACCAATTAGGATAATCAGTCAGAGTCCTTTTTTAAAATCCATTATTGTCGCTTAATTCCTTGAACCAGTGCCCTGATTTTTTCAGACGACGTTCTTGTGTTTCCAAGTCTAATTCGATCAAGCCATAGCGATTTTTATAGCTATTGAGCCATGACCAGCAATCAATAAAGGTCCAAATCAAGTAGCCCTTACAATTGGCTCCGTCTTCAATGGCACGGTGAAGTTCGCGAAGATGACCTTTTACAAAGTCAATACGGTAATCATCTTGAATCATTCCATCTTGACGGAATTTTTCTTCTCCTTCAACACCCATACCATTCTCTGTCAACATCCACTCAATATTGCCATAATTTTCCTTGATATTTTGGGCGATGTCATAAATCCCCTGCTCATAAATCTCCCAACCACGGTGAGGATTAATTTTACGGCCAGGCATCACATAAGGCTCGTAAAAATGTTCTGGCAAGAGTGGACTCTCTGGATGCTTAGCAAATCGAGGTGCCATAACGCGTAAGGGTTGATAGTAGTTGACACCAAGGAAGTCCACCGTATTGTCACGAATGAGATCCAACTCCTCCTCTGTAGCATCAGGCAAGAGACCGTGTTCATGTAAGATTTCTACCAACTCCTGTGGATAAGTTCCCAAGACAGATGGATCTAAGAAAGATTGGGCCTGAAAAAGGTCCGCAATACGAGCAGCCTTGACATCAGCAGGATGCTGGCTACGTGGATAAGCCGGTGTCAAGTTGAGGACAATCCCAATCTTGGAATCAGGCAAGAGTTCATGACAGGCCTTAACCGCCCAACTGCTGGCCAATTGTGTATGATAAGCTACTTTAACGGCTGCCTCTGCATCCACCTTATGTGGATAATGGGCATCGTAAAAATATCCAAATTCTACTGGAACGATTGGCTCGTTAAAGGTAATCCATTGATCCACTAAATCTCCATAAGTCTCAAAACAAAAACGAGCATAGTCTTCATAGGCTGAAACAGTCGCCTTATTTTCCCAACCATCACCATCCTCTTGAAGGGCAAAAGGCAAATCAAAATGATAAAGATTGACTAAAAGACGAATCCCTTTGGCCTTAATAGCCTCAAAAACCTTACGGTAAAAGTCTACACCCTGAGAATTGACTTTCCCACGCCCTTGTGGAAAAATCCGTGACCACTGAATAGAAGTCCGAAAGACCGTATGACCAGTTTCTACCAGTAGCTCAATATCCTGTTCCCAGTTTTCATAAAAAGTCGATGTCTTATCTGGACCAATCCCATTATAGTAACGATTTGGCTCCACTTGGAACCAGTAATCCCAGAGATTATCTCCCTTACCGTCACCAGCTATACGTCCTTCTGTTTGTGGTCCAGAAGTAGAGGATCCCCAGACAAAATCCTTTGGAAATCTTAGCATACATTTACCTCTTTATCTACTCATTTTTCCCATTATACAGAAAAAACAAGGTAAAAACTAGTTACATTTTTTCCTTGTTTTTCTTCTGATTATAGTTTTTATTTCTTGCTGAGGATTTCAAGCGTTTCAAGCACGTTATCTGCATGAACTTCGATGGTGTCACCAGTCGCTTTAATCTTCACTTCTACGATGCCATCGGCCGCTTTCTTCCCAACAGTAATACGGATTGGCAATCCAATCAAGTCGCTATCGCTGAATTTAACACCGACACGTTCATTACGGTCGTCTGTCAAGACTTCGTAACCAGCTCCCATCAAGCTTGCTTCAAGTTTTTCTGTCAAGGCTTGCGCTTCTTCGTCCTTGACATTGACAGTGATCAAGTGCACATCAAATGGCGCCAATTCTTTAGGGAAGTTGATTCCCCAAGCGTAACGGTATTCACCTTTTGGCGTTTTGTTAACAAAGAGGCGAGCGTGTTGCTCCATCACTGCTGAAAGGAGACGGCTGACACCGATACCGTAACATCCCATGATAATTGGCACAGCACGGCCATTTTCATCCAAAACATCTGCTCCCATGCTTGCTGAATAGCGAGTGCCGAGTTTAAAGATGTGACCAATTTCGATACCACGCGCAAAGTTAAGGACTCCTTGCCCGTCTGGAGAAATTTCACCCTCACGAACTTCACGGATATCCACATATTCTGCAGTAAAATCACGACCTGGATTCACACCAGTCAAGTGGTAGCCATCTTCGTTAGCACCGACAACTGCATTATGGACATCTTGCACCTTACGGTCTGCAATGATTTTAACATTCTCTGGCAAACCAACTGGTCCAAGTGAACCAAAACCTGCTTGAACAATACTTGCCACTTCTTCTTCGCTAGCAACGTCAAAGAAATCTGCTCCCAAGTGGTTTTTCAACTTGACTTCGTTGAGTTGGTCATTTCCAACTAGAAGGGCTGCAACAAGCTCACCATCTGCCATGTAGAAGAGGGTTTTAATCGTTTGTTCTTCTGGAACATTGAGGAAGGCTGCAACTTCATCAATTGATTTAACATCTGGTGTTGCAACACGAGTCACTTCTTCTTCGGCGACAACACGGTTGCTTGGTTTGTACTCGTTTGTTGCCATTTCCAAGTTAGCCGCATAGCTAGACTCACTTGAGTAAGCAATGGTATCTTCACCAGAAACCATCCATTTAAGCAATTCTGCCTTGATTTCTTCTTGCACTTCTGCAGGAATTTCGTCAAATGAGGCAACTGACTTGTCCAAGACAACCCAGCGGTCAAGGTCTGTACGAGCAGGTGTAATGGCCATAAATTCTTGGCTGTCCTTACCACCCATGGCTCCACCGTCACCAATGATTGCCTTGAAGTCTAAGCCACTACGAGTGAAAATACGCTCATAAGCAGCCTTGTACTCATCGTAAACACTGTCCAAGCTATCATAGTTAGCGTGAAAACTGTAAGCATCCTTCATGATAAACTCACGTGTACGGAGAAGTCCATTACGTGGGCGTTTTTCATCACGATACTTAGGCTGGATTTGATAAAGGTTAAGTGGCAATTGCTTGTAAGACTTAACAGAATCACGAACAATAGCTGTAAAGGTTTCTTCGTGAGTTGGACCTAGGATAAAGTCTGATTTTTCACGGTTTTTTAGTTTGTAAAGGTCTTCACCATAGGTTTCGTAACGACCTGATTCGCGCCACAATTCTGCACTGAGGAGGGCAGGAGCCAACATCTCAACGGCACCAATCTTGTCGAATTCTTGGCGCATGATATTTTTAGCTTTTTCAATCACACGGTTGGCAAGTGGTAGATAAGAATAAACACCTGCTGAGACTTGACGAACATAACCAGCTCGCAACATAAGAGCATGGCTGATAACTTGAGCATCGCTTGGCATTTCGCGAAGCGTTGGGATAGGCATTTTACTTTGTTTCATAATATTCCTCGATTATCTAAAAAAGAGTCGCATAATGTCATTCCAGGTCACAGCAATCATCAAGACAACCATGATGACCACTCCGGCCAAGGTGACATAGGTTTCAATTTCTTGTTTCAATGGTTTGCGGCGGATGGCTTCCAGAATATTGAGCACAATCTTGCCACCATCCAATGCTGGAATCGGAATAAGATTAAAAATCCCGATATTGATGGAAATGATTGCCAAGAAGTACAAGACATTCTCAATTCCATTTTTAGCAGCATCACTACTTGCCTTAAAGATGGCAACAGGTCCACCTAGCTTGTTCAAATCCGGTTGGAAAATCAAATTTTTCAGTTCTGACAGGATTCGGAGGGCCGAGTCAGCAGCAGTTGTAAAACCACCTACAAACATAGATACAAAATCTGACTTAATTCCCGGTTGAACACCTAGAAGGTAACGGCCTTGACTTTCTTCCGGAGTAACAGTGACTTGTTTGTCACTCCCCTTTTCAGAAATAGTCACATCCAAGGTCGGGGCCGTCTTATCTTTGGTTTCTGATTCCACAGCCTGAATCAAACTTTCCCAGTTGCTAACCTCATGTGAGCCAATCTTGGTAATTTGTGCCGTTTCTGGTACTCCCACCTTAGCCAAGGCCCCTTGGGGCATAATATGGAACTGGTTGGTATCGACATCTCTGACACCACCCTGCATGAAGATTAAAATCCAGAAAACAACGACACCTAAGATAAAGTTGTTCATAGGGCCTGCAAAATTAGTAATGAGTTTCCCCCAGATAGTCGCATTTTGATATTGAACATCTAAAGGTGCAATCCGAACCTCAGTACCATCTGCTTCCACAACCGTTGCATCGTGATCCACTGCAAATGTTTTTTCTTCTTCCAGAACCAAGCCCTTGATAAAGAGCTTGTCTTCAAAATCAAACTGGGTCACCTGCATAGGAAGGGCTGTTTGATCTAATTTTTTACCTGAAAGATTGATGCGTTTAACTTTACCATCATCAGTAAGCGTCAAACTGACAGGAGTTCCTGTCTTGATTTCAGTTGTATCATCACCCCAACCGGCCATACGAACATAGCCCCCAAGAGGCAAGATTCGAATGGTGTAGGCCGTCCCATCCTTGCCAATGTGAGCAAAGATTTTGGGTCCCATGCCAATGGCAAATTCACGCACTAGAATCCCTGATTTCTTGGCAAAGTAGAAGTGCCCGAACTCGTGCACCACCACAATAATCCCGAAAACCAGAATAAAGGTTAAAATTCCGAGCATAGTATTTCCTCCGTCTTTTGATTAAAAGAGTCCAAACAAGTGCATGATTGGAAATACAAGCAACATACTATCGAAACGATCCAAAACACCACCATGTCCAGGGATAAATTTCCCAGAATCCTTGACACCAAAGTGACGCTTGATCGAACTTTCTAGCAAATCACCAAATTGTCCAGCAATGCTAAAGAAAATAGCAAAGACTGACATCTTGTAAATTCCATATGGAAGAGCAACTGTTCTGTCAAACATCATAAAGATGATGGTTACTAAAATCGCACCTAAAATACCACCCAAGGCGCCCTCAAAGGTTTTATTTGGAGAAACTGTTGGAGCTAGTTTTCGTTTACCATAGTTCATCCCAATAAGATAGGCACCACTATCTGTCGCCCAGACGATACACAAGGCCAAGAGAGCCTTATCTAAACCTGCAACGCGAGCATCTAGTAAAGCATTAAATCCAAAGCCTACATAGAAACTCATAGCAAGAGGGAAAACAGCGTCCTCAATCGTATAAGACTTGCTAAAAACAGTCGTTCCTAACATAATTGAAATCAACACACTATAGGCAACCACATTCCCATCAACTGGCAAAAAAGTCAGGTAATTCTCCAAGGGAATGGTCAAGGCAAAGGTTGCAAAGAGGGTTAAGAGGCCCTCTATCGTCATGGTCTCTAGACCTCTCATCTTCAAAAGTTCATGCATGGCTAGCATGGCTATAATTCCAATTGCTATCTGAAGCAAGAGTCCTCCAATCATTAAAATTGGTAGGAAAATAGCCAGGGCAATCCCTGCAAACAAGGTTCTTTTCTGTAAATCCTGTGTCATATTTCCTCCTAAACTCCTCCAAATCGGCGGTGACGACGATTGTAGGCAAGAATGGCTTCCTGCAAGGCTACCTCGTCAAAATCAGGCCATAAGGTGTCCGTAAAATAGAGCTCACTATAGGCTCCCTGCCATGGAAGGAAATTGCTCAAACGCAATTCTCCACTAGTACGGATAATCAAGTCTGGATCTCGTAACTCCTTAGGCAAATGCTGGGTGAAGAGATAGTTGCCAATCAATTTCTCTGTGATGTCACCTGGGTTGATTTTGGCATCTAAAACATCCTGAGAAATCAACTTAAGAGCCTGTGTAATCTCAGCACGTCCACCATAGTTGAGGGCAAAATTAAGAATCAAACCTGTGTTGTTCTTAGTCAATTCCTCAGCTTTAGTCAGAGCTTCAAAGGTTTGCTTAGGCAGGCGGTCCGTTTCCCCAATCATTTGAATCTTAACATTATTCGCATGCAATTCTGGGACATAATTATCATAAAACTCTACTGGCAAATTCATGATAAACTTGACTTCCTGATCTGGACGGGTCCAATTTTCCGTAGAAAAAGCATAGACCGTAATCACCTTGACGCCTAGTTTGTTGGCTGCCTTAGTCACAGTTTGCAATGCTTCCATGCCCGCCTTGTGTCCAAAGACTCGCGGTTGCATACGTTTTTTAGCCCAACGGCCATTGCCATCCATGATGATGCCGATATGAGCAGGAACCTGTGTCAGAACCTCTACTTCCACAGCCTTATCTTTCTTAAAAAATCCAAACATGATCTTATTCCTATTCAAAAATCTATCGTTTCATTATACCATATTTCCCTATTTTCTTCTATCACTAAGCTATTTATACTCTTCGAAAATCTCTTCAAACCACGTCAGCTCTATCTACAACCTCAAAACAGTGTTTTGAGCAACCTGCGGTTAGCTTCCTAGTTTGCTCTTTGATTTTCATTGAGTATTATTCTCAGGCACAAAGCCCATTTCCAAAAAAATAAGCCGCCTGATTGGGCGACTTTATTTTTTATAGGGAGATTATTATGAAAAAGTTTTAGGAGTTTAAGCTAAGATCTTCTTAACTTATGAGCTTAGTATACACTTTCTAGCTTAAAGTTTCCTTAAGTATTTTTAAAAATCAAATTTTTCCATTTCTCCTGCCAATTTTTCTTGGATAGACGTGTTCGATAAAGTTCCATTCGGTCTTCATTCTCTAAAAAATGAGGAGTTGGACGAATTTGAAAATTCAAAATATCCTCCAGACCGTATGGAATAAAGAGTTCCAAAGCGGATTCTTCATTCAAGCGCAGTCCAACAGCCGTACATCGTTCTGGATACTTACTCATAGCATCACAAGAGCTGCTATAAGGAGCAGTATGAGGGCTATGCTGGTGCATATAGACCTGATTTTTCAACTCCCACTGGTACTGAGGAAAGTCCTCTCGCATCCTTTTCTCCAATAATAAGGTTTCCTCATAAGAAATATCTGGATCAAAGAAAATCACATCTACATCTGTTTCACAGTCAAAAGGGAATTTGTCTGACAAGAGATTCCAGATAAAATTTCTGACAGAACCCGCTGCCAACCACGAGTCTTTCAGACCAAGGTTTCGGATGATCGTCAGAATAGCCATCATGTCAGGATTTTTTCTAAAAGCCTCTAGAATTTCTTGATTATTTTTCATTGTACTCATACCCCAAATGCTCATATGCCTTAGCAGTCGCCACCCGTCCAGACCGTGTCCGCATGATAAAACCTTTTTGAATCAAGTAAGGCTCATACATGTCTTCAACAGTCTCGCGCTCTTCTGCTATGTTAACAGAAAGAGTTCCTAGACCAACAGGACCACCACCGTACATCTCAATCATGGTCCGAAGGATTTTCTGGTCCACATAGTCCAGACCTTCATGGTCAACATCCAGCATAGTCAAAGCCTTATCGGTAATAAGATCATCGATAACCCCATTCCCCATAATCTGGGCAAAATCGCGCACGCGCTTGAGGAGACGATTGGCAATACGAGGGGTCCCACGACTACGCAAGGCCAGCTCGGATGCTGCCTCATGGGTGATTTCCATCTCAAAAATATCTGCCGTCCGCTCGACAATTTCCGTCAAGTCAGCATGGGCATAATATTCCATATGCCCCGTAATCCCAAAACGTGCCCGTAGCGGATTTGAGAGCATACCTGCCCGAGTCGTCGCACCAATCAAGGTAAAAGGTGGTAACTCCAAATGAACACTGCGACTGCCTTCACCAGCACCAATCATGATATCAATGTAAAAGTCCTCCATGGCACTATAAAGCACCTCTTCCACCGACATAGGCAAGCGATGAATCTCGTCAATAAAGAGGACATCCCCAGGCTCTAAGTCATTCAAAATCGCTACCAGATCTCCGGCTTTTTCAATGACTGGACCCGAAGTCTGCTTAAGATTTACGCCCAGTTCGTTGGCAATAACAAAAGCCATGGTCGTTTTTCCCAAGCCTGGAGGCCCAAATAAGAGCACATGATCTAGTGCTTCATCCCGCATTTTAGCAGCTTCGATAAAGATTTGGAGCTGTTCCTTGACCTTGTCCTGCCCAATATATTCACGTAAGTACTGAGGACGGAGCGTGCGTTCTACTAACTCCTCATCCCCCATTATCTCATTATCTAAAATTCTACTCATGGCTCTATTATATCAAAAAACCAAGCCACAAACAAAAAAGCCACTGAATTGGTGCCTCCTGAGTTTAGCACTTATGTGGTATAATATTCTACGGCACTGCTACACCGCCTGCGAAAGGGGGTGAGATAGCCCATGATGGATACAATACTTAAAACTATCATCGGACCAATTGTGGTCGGTGTCGTTCTTCGCTTAGTCGATAAATGGCTAAACAAGGACAAATAGTGTCAAAAAGACCCCAAGCTTATTTGGTCGTGAGCTTGGGGTCTTTTCTAGCCTATGATATAGACACAATACTTAATTCCCTTTTATTATCCCATAGTTCACAAAATTTGTCAAAGGTTTATATTCTCGGCTTTTCAATCTTTAACCGCTGTACAACAAAACGGTCAAGATTAAGAGAAAGTTAGGGATTCTATCAATTTCATAAAAATTTTGATTTCGTAAACGAAGAGACAAGCTTACATGTCACTCCTCATTTAATACGCCACTACTGGACAAGTAAAATCGTCATTACAATAGTTCCATTCCTTCAATTAACAGTCACTTACATTCAAAGTGAGGTTGAAGTAGATGAAGCTACAACAGATCTATTTCTTAATCATATTCGCTAAAAAAGTCCCCGCCAATTCCCCGACCAAAATCCGAAAAATATCGAAAAATATCGAAAAATGATTTTTAGAATAGTCCCAAAAAGCCTGAAATAGAGCCAAAAAACTCCACCTGATTGGGTGGAGTTAAGGGAGATTATTATGAAAAAGAAAAGTTTAGGATTTTATTAAATAAAGTTAGGAGGTCTTTATTTAATGACTATATAATACAAGACGAAGCTTAAAACTAGCTTAACTTTTCTCATATTTTACTATTTTATACTCAATGAAAATCAAAGAGCAAACTAGGGAACTAGCCGCAGGCTGTACTTGAGTACGGCAAGGTGACGTTGACGTGGTTTGAATTTGATTTTCAAAGAGTATTACAAAAAAATTCTATCACCATCACCTCACCCCACAAAAAAGCCACCTGATTGGGTGACTTCATTAGGAGATTATGATGAAAAAAAGTTTTAGGATTTCATTAAATAAAGTTAGGAGGTCTTTATTTAATAGTTGTATAATACTAGACCAGCCTTAAACTTTGCTTAAGAAAAAACAAATTTTATTATTTTTCTCGATTCATCCAAGTCATTCCTATACAATTATAGGTGGATAAGATTTCAAAGCCCATAGAACGATAGAATCCCAAGGTTCTTTCTGTCTGGTCTGTCACCAGCTGGACTTGATAGGCATCTTTGTAATCCTCTAAAGCCTCTTTCATCAAGGCGCTACCAATCCCTTGACGCTGATAGATTGGTAAAACAATTAAATCCTGAACCAATACTGATGAGAATCCATCTCCAACCAAACGAATCAAGCCCACCACAGCATCACCATCAAGCGCCACATAAATCACTAATGAATGAGATAAGGCCTGCTCCAGCATCTGAGGTTGATGGGTATAATTTGTCCAACCGACAGCCTGATAGAGATGCAAAACGTCCTCTAGTTTGACGATTTCTTGCTTTCTAATAGTGATCATGCCAACACCTCTTAAAACTCTCTCAAGCTCTTGTACTGTCGTCCATTTTGGTCAAAATTTTCAGGACGCAACCATGTTTCCAAACGAGATTTGACTTGGGGCCAGTCCTTATCAATCATAGACAACCAATCCGTATCTCTCGTACGCCCCTTATAAACCACTGCCTGACGAAAGCTCCCTTCATAGACAAAACCCAAACGTTCTGCTGCTCGTCTGGATGGCAGATTAAGAGCATCGCATTTCCACTCATAGCGACGATAGTTAAGCTCCTCAAAGACATAGCAAGCCAAGAGATACTGGGCTTCTGTCCCTATCCGTGTCCCCCTGAGCTCTGGAGAAAAAGTGACAGCTCCCACTTCTATTACTCGGTTATTCTGGTCAATACGCATGAGGGAAAAAGTTCCCAAAGCCTTACCAGTTGCCTTATCTATGATTGCATAATAAAAACGGTCCTTACGAGCCAACATCTGATTTAAAAGGCTGACCAGTTCCTCCATGTCTGCTACTGACTCCTGAAAGAGGTAGGTCCACATCTCCCGAGGCGTATCAGGGCCATAAACAGCTAATAAATCCTCCGCATGCTTTTCCACTGAAAGAGCCTCTATCCTAGCATAACGTCCTTCTAAGAAATCAATAGCAGGTAGTTCACCTGGTATATAACCTTCCATTGACTCACCAATCATCTGACCATATTCGTTTACTGGCATTTTTCTTCTCCTTGTTTTTACGCTGAAAATACTATATCACAAATTGTTCTCTTTGGAAACTGGCACTGTCTTCAAGCTTCATCCTCAACACTATATTAGTGACCCGTTTTCTGTCTTTTATCCTCTAAGGCTTGATTAATTCGTTGGGTGAGTTTGTGAGTTTGCCAGATTTGATACAACCATATCAATCCATAAATTAACAAGAAAAAGAACCAAAGCAAGGGACTCCACAAGGCTGAACCCCAACCAAAAAATAGAGAGGTCAATACTAAAATAGTAGCTGTCACTAATAAATGAACTCCTACACGTATACTAAAAGCAAGAAACTCTAGCTTTTCAAGTATTAAAGTCAATACCCCCATAATTCCACCCATTAAAAACAGAGCTAGAATATTTTTTGTCATTGGTTCAGGATAGGTAATACCTGAATAACACTGAGCTAATAACATCATACTCAAATAAAAGAAGGAAGCCGTACGCATTCCCGATACAAAATAATCAATTAATCGTTTCATGATTTTCTCCTATAAACCTAGATAATTCATTAAGGACTTGACGTATTTCCTACTCACACTAGACTTGATACCCCGAGTCATTTTAGCCATCATGTTCCCTGAAAAACTATCTGATAACGATTCTAAGTGGTCAATGTTTATAATTGAATGGCGTGATATCTGTATAAAGTTACGCCGATTAATCCGATTCTGAAAGTTTGTCAATGTTTCCTTAGTTTTATAAATCCCGTCTACCGTATAAATGGTCAACAAGTTCTTATCGATATCTGCTAGAATAAGATCCTCAATTTTCACCATAACCAGATGATCATCCGTTCGAATAGGAATGACCACCTGATTGGTAGTTGAAAATTGTTCTAAATACTCCATGACTTCCCTTGCTTGGTCGGTTAACTGAGCTGCCTGAATTACAATATGTGGGTCCTTTTCTGAAAACTCTGCCTTCATTTCAAAACGAATCTTCATTTTCTCTCCAATATACCTTTATTTTCTCCTGCTAAATACTTTAACAAATAAAAGCCAAAGAAGAATAGCGACGAGACTGATAATAACCACTATAAAGTATGTCTCTTCCTTTGTCAATAGTTCTTGCCAGTTGATTTGGATTCCCATTTTTTCTTGAAATTCCTTTAACAATCTGCTATTTCCTGTAAATTCGGTCTCTAATGGTTCTTTCATTAAAATTTGTCGATAAAGAGAAGCAATATAAGTTGCAGGGGTACACTTCATGATAATCTGTGCAAAATCAGGTAAAACTCCAATAGGGACATAAGTTCCTACTAAAAATCCAGAAGCAGTTCCCACTATAGTTGCCAGTTTGCCAAGACTATCTACAGATTGAAAACGATAAATCAAGAGAATATTTATCAAACTTGAAAGCAGACTACTTAGCAACATAATCAAAGCAATTTCCGGTAAATGACTGATAACTGGACTTTCTTTAAAATAAAGCCCCATAACAGCAAACATAAACACCTGCATGACAAAAGAGATGACAATACTACTGATTAGATAGGACACCTGTAACCCCCAGCTACCTAAATCTGTCAAGAAGAGATCTTGATCCACTTGATTTTCACGATCCTGTACCATTTGTGTAAGAGCCGTAAAACTGGTTGTAATCCCAGTCACAGCCAAGGTCCCACCCATCAGCCAGTTATTTAAAAGGTTCGTATTATCAGGGAGTTGGGACCAAGCATCCGTCAAGTTCTTCTGCAAAAAAATGATATAAAGGAGGAAGGAAATCAATGCCCCCAATAATGAGAAAAATACTCCTGAACGATTACGAAAATATAAGATAAAATTCCGTTTCAATAAAGCTAACATTAGCGAACCTCTCTTCCTGTAAGTGCAATAAAAGCATCATCCATGGTACCTGGACGAAACTCAAAAGAATCAATTTCTTCTCGTACTTTTGCCAAATATTCAATAGCTTCCAGTGATGTCCTTGGATAAAAAAGATATTCCAACTCATTTTCTTCCTTAACTGTCATTCCAGTCTGTAACAACTTTTCTAAATCCTTCATTTCTTTAAAACGAATTTTTAGAATATTAGAAGCATACTGACTTTTAATAGCCGTCGCAGAACCTTGCGCAATCACTTTCCCATGATCAACGATATAAATCTGATCCGCTTCATCCGCTTCATCCAGATAATGAGTCGTTAAGATAATAGTCATCCCTTCATCCTTTTGTAGTCGAGACAGTAAATCCCAAATGGCTTTGCGAGTCTGAATATCTAGACCTGTCGTTGGTTCATCTAAGAAAAGAATATCTGGCTGTGAAAGAAGAGCACGCGCAATATCAACCCTACGTTTTTGCCCACCTGACAAAGTCCCATATAGTTGCTTTTGGAAAGCAGTCAAACCCAGTTGATGGATCAAATCATCCACACGACTTGCTGCAATCTCCTTATACTGTTGAGCACGAATCGTAAGATTTTCCCTAACCGTCAACATCTCATCCAGTACACTAGCTTGAAAAACAACTCCGATTTTCGTATTTGGTGCATATCGAATCTGACCTTGTGTCGGCTTTTTCAAACCGATTAACATGGAAATAGTGGTTGATTTCCCTGCACCATTGGGACCCAAAATAGCATTAAAACTCCCTTTTTCAAACTCTAACTGAATATCGTCAACAGCCATATAATCGCCGTACCGTTTAGTCAAATATTTAGCTTGTAAAATCATATTTTCCCCTCCTCTTTACCTCACCAGTTTAACAAAAAGAATGAAAGAAAAATCGACTTTTGAGATAAGTGGTTGAAATGAGATGTTAAGTGGTGAGATGATGGAAACAGAATTATATTTTTCATTCAAAAAATCCCCCAGATTCTACTCTGAAGGATTCCTATCTTATTTCACAACAATATTAACCAATTTAGTTGGCTTCAATAGTCCAGGGGACTATTGAAGGTGGCAGATAGAGCTAATAAACTCGTTATTTAACGACGATATTAACGAGTTTGTTAGGTACACTAATCACTTTCACAATTTCCTTACCGTCAATTTCTGCTTTGACTTTTTCATCCGCTAGAGCAATTTCTTGCAATTCTTCGCGTGATAGGTCTTTAGCAACCATGAGTTTGGCACGAACTTTTCCTTTGATTTGAACGACGATTTCGATTTCGTCTTCAACCAATTTACTTTCGTCCCATGTTGGCCAAGCTACATAAGAGATAGATTCTCCTGTTGCTGCAAGAGTTTGCCAAAGTTCTTCTGCCAAGTGAGGTGCAAATGGGGCGATCATTTGGATAAAGCCTTTGGCGTAGTCTACATAAAGTTTGTCTTCCTTGTTGGCAGCGTTGACAAAGACCATAAGTTGGGCAATGGCAGTGTTGAATTTGAGGGATTCGATTTGCTCAGTAACAGCTTTAACCGTTTCATTATAAACCTTGTCGAGAGAGCCATTGTTTTCTGCAACAATTTCCTTGCTTGTAATCAAACGGTAAACACGGTCAAGGAACTTACGGCTTCCTTCCAGACCTTCTTCTGACCAAGCAATCGAAGCATCAAGTGGTCCCATAAACATTTCATAAACACGAAGGGTATCGGCACCATATTGCTCCACCACGTCGTCTGGATTAACAACGTTCTTGAGCGATTTAGACATCTTGGCTGGCGCTTGCTCCAACTCTTCCCCTGTTTCCATATGGAAGAAGGAACCGTCACGTTTTTCAACCTTATCAGTTGCCACAAGAGCTCCACGGTGGTCACGATAGCTTGTTCCCAAAATCATTCCTTGGTTAAAGAGTTTTTGGAATGGTTCTTTCGTCGGAACAACACCGAGGTCATAGAGGAATTTGTGCCAGAAACGAGCGTAGAGCAAGTGAAGAACAGCATGCTCTGCCCCACCCACGTAGATATCTACTGGCAACCATTGTTTGAGAAGATCCTCATCGGCCAATTTCTCAGTATTGTGTGGGTCAATATAGCGGAGGTAGTACCAGCTTGAACCTGCCCATTGTGGCATGGTATTGGTTTCACGACGACCTTTAACACCATCTTCACGAGTCACTTCAAGCCAATCTGTCAAGTTAGCTAGTGGACTTTCCCCTGTACCTGAAGGGCGGATGTCCTTGGTTACTGGCAAGACAAGTGGCAATTCACTTTCAGGAACAGCTGTTGAAGTTCCATCTTCCCAATGAATGATAGGAATTGGCTCTCCCCAGTAACGTTGACGGCTAAATAGCCAGTCGCGGAGACGGTAGGTAACCTTCTCTTTACCACAGCTTTTTTCTTCCAACCAAGCCACAATCTTGGCAATAGCATCTTCTTTGTTGAGTCCATCTAGGAAATCTGAATTAACATGAAGGCCATCTTCTGTGTAGGCAGCTTCTTCAACATTTCCACCTTCAAGTACTTCGACGATTGGAAGGTCAAATTGTTTAGCAAATTCCCAGTCACGTTGGTCGTGGGCAGGAACAGCCATTACCGCACCTGTTCCATAACTAGCAAGAACATAGTCGGCAATCCAGATTGGAATTTCCTTACCATTGACAGGGTTGATGGCATAAGCACCAGTCCAAACCCCTGTTTTTTCTTTGGCAAGATCTGTACGAGCCAAGTCAGACTTAAGGCTAGCTTGGTGTTTATAGTCTGCTACAGCTTCTGCTTGCTCTGAACTTGTGATAGCGTCTACTAATTCATGTTCAGGAGCCAAGACAGTGAAAGTCGCACCGAAAAGAGTATCAGGACGAGTAGTAAAGACTGTAAATTCCTTGTCTGTTCCTTTTACTTTAAAAGTTACATTAGCACCAGTGGATTTCCCAATCCAGTTGCGTTGCATGTCCTTGATAGACTCTGGCCAATCAAGTTCATCTAAGTCATTGAGCAAGCGCTCTGCGTAAGCCGTGATTTTGAGCATCCATTGGCGCATTGGTTTGCGGACAACTGGATAGCCTCCACGCTCAGAAGTTCCGTCAGGAAGCACTTCTTCATTGGCAATGGCAGTTCCCAATTCCTCAACCCAGTTTACTGGTACTTCAGCTTCATAGGCCAAGCCTTTTTCGTAAAGCTTGGTGAAAATCCATTGAGTCCACTTGTAGTAGTTTGGATCTGTTGTATTGACTTCACGATCCCAGTCATAAGAAAATCCAAGCGCATTGATTTGGCGTTTGAAGTTGGCAATATTTTCTGCTGTAAATTCTGCTGGGTCATTACCAGTATCCATAGCGTATTGCTCTGCAGGCAAACCAAAAGCATCCCAACCCATTGGGTGAAGGACATTGTAGCCTTGCGCACGTTTGTAACGGCTGAGGATATCGGTTGCTGTGTAACCTTCTGGGTGTCCTACGTGCAGACCCGCTCCAGACGGATAAGGGAACATATCAAGAGCATAAAACTTCGGTTTTGATGCATCTGTTCCTGTCTTAAATGTATGATGTTCTGCCCAGTAGCCCTGCCACTTAGGCTCAATTTCTTTATGATTGTAAAAACTCATGGTCTCTCTCCAATTTTGTGATGTTACTATTATACCATTTTTGAGGGAATTTGAAAGACGAGAAATGTTCTTTTGGTCTTGGATGGTAAAAAAGTTCGAATAGCAAATCCAACTTATTTAGCAGTATAAAAAATTAGCTAGCACTTGAAATTAACTTATATCGATTATTTGTCTCTTCCATCTTTTTCCCCTGGCGCCTTTGACTCATATTCCCCGTTTTAGATTTCTTTAAGGTTTTTATTATATCCTATAGAACTCTGCAAATTATAAATATTAAGCAAATTGTAGAGTGAAAACGTTCGTAAAAAAAGGAGATTCTTATGAAAAAACTACTATTCTTTCTCTCTTGTGGATGGATATTTCTTACTTTATCTGGATGTTCTTCAACAACAGATTCGGAAACTAACACTGAGACAGATTCGGATAATGCTTTGGTTATCTACTCGCCTAACCCTGAAGACCTTATCGAAGAGACAATCCCTGCCTTCGAAGAAAAATATGGTATTAAGGTTGATTTAGTACAAGCCAGTACGGGTGAATTGTTCAAAAAAGCTGAGGCCGAAAAAGAATCCCCAGTAGCCGATGTCATTTTCGGAGGCTCCTACGCCCTCTTCTCTTCTAACGAAAAACTTTTTGAACCTTATATTTCTCAAGAGAACGACCAGATAATCCCTGAATATCAAAATAAAACAGGATTCTACACACCTTATACACTGGATGTCAGTGTTATCATTGCCAATTCAGCTCTTACAAAAGATATTAAAATTGAAGGCTACAATGATCTACTCAATCCTAAATTAAAAGGAAAAATTGCTACTGCTGATCCAAGTAATGCTTCTAGTGCCTTTGCACAACTAACAAACATGCTTGTAGACCAAGGTGGATACGAAAATGAACAAGCTTGGACCTATGTGAAAAATCTATTTACCCTAGTAGATGGAAAAATTGCATCTAGCTCTTCAAATGTTTACAAAGCTGTCGCCGATGGAGAAATGGCTGTAGGACTCACCTATGAAGATCCTGCCTTAAAACTCTTAAACGACGGAGTTGATGTAAAAGTTATTTATCCAAAAGAAGGTACCGTCTTTTTACCTGGTAACGCGGCTATCGTCAAAAATGCCAAACACATGGAAAACGCTAAGAAATTTATCGATTTCATCCTTTCTCAAGAAATCCAAGATAAGCTAGGAACTGAAACTACAATCAGACCCATTCGTAAAAATGCTAAAACCAATAAAAATATGAAGGCTATGACAGAAATCAAGATTGCCACCGAAGATTCAGATTATGTCATTAAAAATAAATCCACTATTCTTAAAAAGTACAATGACATTTTTACAGATATCCAATCTAAACAGTAAAAGAGGTTCACTATGAGTGAGATCAAAATTATTAACGCCAAAAAAATCTACCACGATGTTCCTGTTATTGATAATTTAAATATTACAGTTCCCAAAGGAAGTCTCTTTACCATCCTTGGTCCTTCAGGGTGTGGGAAAACGACTCTTCTTCGTATGATTGCAGGTTTCAACAGTATCGAAGGCGGAGAATTTTACTTCGATGATACAAAAATTAATAATATGGAACCCAGCAAACGCAATATCGGGATGGTTTTCCAAAACTACGCTATTTTCCCACATTTGACTGTCCGAGATAATGTTGCTTTTGGTCTTAAGCAAAAGAAGGTTCCAAAAGAAGAATTGATTCAACAAACCAATAAGTATCTTGAACTTATGCAAATTGCTCAATACGCAGATCGAAAACCTGATAAACTCAGTGGTGGACAACAACAACGTGTCGCCTTGGCACGTGCCTTAGCGGTTAATCCAAGTGTTCTCCTCATGGACGAGCCACTTAGTAATCTGGATGCCAAACTTCGCTTGGATATGCGTCAAGCCATTCGAGAAATCCAACACGAAGTGGGAATTACAACCGTCTATGTGACCCACGACCAAGAAGAAGCCATGGCGATTTCAGACCAAATTGCTGTTATGAAAGATGGGGTGATCCAACAAATCGGCCGACCAAAAGAACTCTATCATAAACCAGCTAATGAGTTTGTGGCAACCTTTATCGGACGCACAAATATTATTCCTGCCAATCTTGAAAAACGAAGCGACGGCGCTTATATCGTCTTTTCAGATGGCTATGCCCTTCGAATGCCAGCTCTTGATCAAGCTGAGGAGCAAACTATTCATGTAAGCATTCGTCCTGAAGAATTCATTAAAGATGAATCTGGAGATATTGAAGGAACTATTAGCGATAGCGTCTATCTTGGACTGAATACTGAATACTTCATCGAGACAGGCTTTGCCTCAAAAATTCAAGTTAGCGAAGAATCAACTTTTGAAGAAGATCTACAAAAAGGCGATCGTATTCGTCTACGAATCAATACTAAAAAATTAAACGTCTTTTCTGCGGATGGTTCCCAAAACCTGATAAAAGGAGTCAACCATGGAACGTAAAAAACTAAATATTTGGACAGTCTCCTCTTTCTTCATCTTTCTTATCTATCTTGTCTTTCTCGTTTATCCTATCGTTACCGTGCTCAAGCAAGCACTCATACATGAAGGTCAATTCTCACTAGCTAATTTTGTCACTTTCGTTAGTAAAGCCTACTACTCTGAGACACTCGTCAATAGTTTCAAGGTTTCCATTACCGCTACTGTCACTTCCTTAGTTGTAGGAACCCTATTAGCTTACCTCTTTTCCATGTATGATTTCAAGGGAAAGAAATTTCTACAAATATTGATTATCATTGCTTCCATGTCAGCTCCTTTCGTGGGAGCCTACTCCTGGATTCTCTTGCTGGGACGAAATGGGGTCATTACTAAATTCCTGACAAATACCCTTCATCTTCCAGCTATCGATATTTATGGATTTAAAGGAATTGTACTTGTCTTTACACTACAATTATTCCCACTAGTATTTCTATACGTTGCTGGGACAATGAAAAGTATTGACAATTCTCTACTTGAAGCTGCTGAAAGCATGGGGTCCTTCGGATTTAAGCGTATCGTAACGGTTGTTTTACCTCTTCTAGTTCCAACCTTACTAGCTGCTGCCCTGCTTGTATTTATGAGAGCATTCTCAGACTTTGGAACACCTATGTTAATTGGTGAAGGATATCGGACTTTCCCTGTCCTGATTTATACCCAATTTATTAGCGAGGTTGGAGGAAATTCTGCTTTTGCATCTGCTTTAGCAGTTATGGCGATTATCATTGCCTTGGCGATTTTCCTTATCCAAAAATACATTTCAAACCGCTACAGTTTCAGCATGAATTCGCTCCATCCAATTGAGCCTAAAAAAACTACAAAAGGAAAAATGGCTGCCATTTATGCAACAGTCTACGGAATTATCTTGTTCTCTGTTCTACCTCAAGTCTACTTGATTTATACTTCTTTCCTAAAAACATCAGGTATGGTATTTGTCAAAGGCTATTCTCTAAACAGTTACAAGGTAGCTTTCAATCGTATGGGATCTGCTATTTTCAATACCATTCGTATCCCTTTGATTGCCTTAGTTCTAGTTGTCCTATTCGCAACATTTATCTCCTACCTAGCCGTTAGAAAACGGAATTTGTTTACAAACTTAATTGACAGCCTCAGTATGGTACCTTATATTGTACCAGGAACCGTTCTAGGGATTGCCTTCATTTCTTCCTTCAATACTGGTCTATTTGGAAGTGGATTCCTTATGATTACAGGGACAGCTTTCATCTTGATTATGTCCCTATCTGTCAGAAGATTACCGTATACCATTCGCTCATCTGTTGCTAGTTTGCAACAAATAGCACCAAGTATTGAAGAAGCCGCGGAAAGCTTAGGAAGTAGTCGTCTCAATACCTTTGCCAAGATTACAACTCCAATGATGCTATCTGGTATTATTTCTGGAGCCATCCTATCTTGGGTCACAATGATTTCAGAACTCTCTACTTCTATCCTCCTCTACAATGTCAAAACAAGAACAATGACTGTAGCCATTTATACAGAGGTTCTCAGAGGGAATTACGGTGTAGCCGCAGCCTTGTCAACTATCCTGACTGTTCTAACAGTAGGTTCCTTGCTCTTGTTTATGAAAATCTCTAAAAGCAATAGCATTACACTTTAGTTTTCCCCATCAAAAACAGCCGAAAGGATTACCCTTGGCTGTTTTTTCTTATCTTGATATTCCTATCAAATCCCTAGCTCATGGCAAGCAAGTCTAGACTGATTAAATAGAGGCTTCCTCCATCTTCTCATGTCCTAGTTCTCGGTAACTACGGTCGCCGACAACCTCAACGCTAAACTGGCCGTCCTCATATTCAAGGATTGTCACGCTACCATTATCGAGACCATGCGGATGCATGCCATTAATCAGATAAACAATGGTTCCAATGGTCATTCCGTGGCTGACAACGAGGGCATTGCCCCCACCTTGCTCTTCCATTTCTTTGGCAATCGCTTCAAAACCTTCCTTGATTCGACTACTGAGTTTTTCCCATCCTTCAGCCCAACCAGCTGTATCGACCTCTACCAAACCCTCAGCCAGTTCAGCATAAGACAATTGGTGAACGTGGTCCACATTAAAGATACGAGGAATAATGCCCATGAAAAGATCACCATCATAAGCCCCGTCAAAGCTACCAAAACACCATTCTCTGACACGCTTGTCCATGCGATAAGGGATTTTCCCCTGCAAGCCAAGTTCATCAAGGATAATTCCCATTGTCTGAATGGTACGCCCTGAATCACTCGAATAAGCGCGCTCAAACTGTAGACCAGATTCTCGCAAACCGATTCCTAATTCTTGAATCCCTCTCTCACCTTCAGCTGTTAAGGGAGTATCGCTCCAACCTTGCGCGCGACCAATCGTGTTAAACATAGTCTTGCCATGACGTACCAAATACAATCGTACTTTTACCATTTTCCGTCCTCCGTTTGCTTCTATTATATCATGGATGATAAAACAAAAGCCACCCAGACAGGCGACTTTTGCAGGAGATTATTATGAAAAAGTTTAGGAGTTCTATTAAATAAAGATATTAGATGAAAATCAAATTCAAACTAAATCAGTGTTATCTGTTTCAAATAATATTAGGAGGTCTTTATTTAATGATTATAGTATACACATCCAACCTTAAATAGAACTTAAAATTTCTCTTATTTTCTTAATTTTTAAAGCTATGAATTGGTGCTGGAATTTGTCCTCCACGAGAAATGAAATCAACAGACGAAGCTCCATTGACCTTCATAACAGGTGCAGTTCCTAATAGGCCACCAAACTCAATCATATCTCCCTCTTTTCCTTTTGGAATGATACGAACAGCCGTTGTTTTCATGTTAATGACACCAATTGCAGCTTCATCCGCAATCATGGCAGCAATGGTTTCAGCAGGCGTATCTTCTGGTATGGCAATCATATCCAAACCAACTGAACAGATAGCCGTCATGGCTTCTAGTTTTTCCAAATTAAGAGAGCCATTTTGCACTGCAGCAATCATCCCCTCATCCTCAGAAACAGGAATAAAGGCACCAGACAAACCACCCACTTGGTTGCAGGCCATCACTCCACCCTTTTTAACTTGGTCATTCAAGAGAGCCAAGGCAGCCGTCGTTCCATGCGTACCAACTGTCTCCAGCCCCATTTCCTCGAGGACACGTGCAACAGAATCTCCAACCGCAGGAGTTGGCGCCAAACTCAAGTCCACAATACCAAACTCCACACCCAGTCTCTCACTGGCCATTTGACCAACCAATTGACCGATACGAGTGATTTTAAAGCCAGTTTTCTTAACTGTTTCGGCTACTACATCAAAGCTCTGTCCACGAACTTTTTCCAAGGCACGTTTCACCACACCAGGACCAGAAACTCCGACATTGATGATAACATCTGCCTCCCCAACACCATGGAAGGCACCCGCCATAAATGGATTGTCCTCAACCGCATTAGCGAATACAACCAACTTGGCCGCTCCCATATCTGATAGATTAGCCGTTTCCTTGATAACTCGTCCCATATCTGCGACAGCCGTCATATTGATACCAGACTTGGTTGAGCCGATATTGACTGACGAGCAGACCTTGTCCGTTTCAGCCAAAGCACGAGGAATAGAATTGATTAGAATCTCATCTCCCTTTTGATAACCTTTTTGTACCAAGGCAGAGAAACCACCAATAAAGTCCACACCAATCTCTTTCGCAGCCTTATCAAGCGCTTTTGCCAGAACCACATAGTCTGTCGCATCTGTCGCTGCTCCAATCAGAGAAATAGGAGTCACCGATACACGCTTATTAACGATAGGGATTCCCAACTCAGCCGCAATTTCATCACCAACAGCCACTAAATTAGCCGCCTTGCTCGTAATCTTTTGATAAATTTTCTCCGCAGCACTATTGATATCTGGATCGATACAGTCCAAAAGGGAAATCCCCATGGTAATGGTTCTGATATCGAAGTTTTGCTCCTCAATCATAGCTATAGTTTCAGTAACTTGTCTAATATCCATGTGCACCTCCTAGATATTATACATAGCTTCGAAAATCGCAGCACTTTGAATATTAATTTTCACATTCAAAGTTTGCCCAAAAGCTTCAAATTCATTACGAAGATAAGTGAAATCTTGTTTTTCATCACTAGAGACGACAGCCATCATCGTGAAATATTCATCCAATACAGTTTGAGAGATATCATCAATATTCAAACCCAATTCTGCAATTTTACCAGAAACACCTGCAACAATTCCAGATTTATCTTTACCAACAACAGTTATAATCGCTTTCATAAGCAAACTCCAATTCTTCTTAAAATAGGAAACCTGAACATTAAACAGATTTCTTCTTAAATAGTATAGCATAATTCTAACTAAAATACTCAAAAACGCCTGCTTACGAAGTTGTTCTTAGGAAAAAACAATTTCGTAAACAAGCGTCTACTATCCCAACTTATGATGAGTGTTCCCGCTAGGACCGAAATCCTAGCGGTAGACCAGAGCTAGACTAAGAGCACAAGACTCCATCATCATAACACTCAACAAAATTGATGATTTTATACTAATTCGATGATCGCCATTGGCGCTGCATCACCACGACGTGGTTCAGTTTTAAGGATACGAGTGTATCCACCGTTACGTTCAGCATAACGAGGTGCAATTTCTGAGAACAATTTTTGAAGTGCTGTAGTAGAAGTGTACTTATCAGTTGCTTCATCATAGTTTTCAGATGCGATTTCATTACGTACGAAAGCAGCTGCTTGACGACGTGCATGTAAATCACCACGTTTACCTAGAGTAATCATTTTTTCAACAGTTTTACGGATTTCTTTAGCACGAGCTTCAGTTGTCACAATTGATTCGTTGATCAAAAGGTCAGTTGTCAAATCGCGAAGCATTGCTTTACGTTGTGAGCTAGTGCGTCCTAGTTTACGGTAAGCCATGTATTCCTCCTTTATTTATCTTTTAATCCAAGACCCAAATCAATGAGTTTGAGTTTCACTTCTTCCAAACTCTTGCGTCCAAGATTTCGTACTTTCATCATCTCTGCTTCAGATTTTTCTGTTAAATCATGCACAGTATTGATACCGGCACGTTTCAAACAGTTATATGAACGCACAGACAAGTCCAGTTCCTCAATCGTACGATCCAAAATACGGTCGTCAGATTCAGTGTCAGCTTCTTTCATCACTTCAGTTGACTTAGCAATCTCAGTAAGATTTGTAAACAAATCAAGATGTTCTGTCAAAATACGTGCTGAAAGCCCTAAAGCATCTTCTGGAATAATTGTTCCATTTGTCAAGATTTCAAGGGTTAATTTGTCAAATCCATCATTGCTACCTACACGAGCAGGTTCAACTTGATAGTTGACTTTGGTAACTGGTGTATAAATAGAATCTACAGCAAGTGTCCCAACTGGTGCATTATCCTTTTTATTTTCATCTGCAGGTACATATCCACGACCACTGTTAACAGTCATAGTCGCTTTTAGAGAAGAACCTTCACCGATTGTAAAGAGATAATGATCTGGATTTACAATTTCAATATCGCTATCTGTCAAAATGTCACCAGCTGTTACTTCAGCAGGACCTTCAACATCCAGTTCGATGATTTTTTCGTCTTCAACGTACGATTTCACTGCAATTCCTTTAATGTTCAGAATGATTTGCATCACGTCTTCACGAACACCTGGAACTGTGTCAAACTCATGTAACACACCATCAATGTTAATAGATGTCACAGCTGCTCCTGGTAGAGAAGCTAGAAGTACACGACGAAGAGAGTTACCAAGAGTTGTACCGTAGCCACGTTCAAGTGGTTCGATTACAAACTTGCCATAATCTTTATTTTCATCAATTTTTGTTATATTTGGTTTTTCAAACTCGATCATTTAGTTACTCCCTCTTAAACGAAAAGCAGTGTAATGCGATGATTATACACGGCGACGTTTTGGAGGACGAGCACCATTGTGTGGCACTGGAGTCACATCACGAATTGCTGTTACTTCAAGACCAGCGGCAGCAAGCGCACGAATAGCTGACTCACGACCAGAACCTGGACCTTTTACAGTAACTTCAACTGATTTAAGACCGTGTTCTTGTGCAGATTTAGCAGCAGCTTCAGAAGCCATTTGAGCAGCGAATGGTGTAGATTTACGAGAACCTTTGAAACCAAGAGCACCAGCTGATGACCAAGCAATTGCATTACCATGCACATCAGTAATCATAACAATAGTGTTATTAAATGTAGCGTGAATATGAGCAATACCAGATTCGATATTCTTTTTCACACGACGTTTACGTGTTGGTTTAGCCAAGACTTTTACCTCCTATATTATTTTTTCTTACCAGCGATCGCAACAGCTTTACCTTTACGAGTGCGAGCGTTGTTTTTAGTGTTTTGTCCACGGACAGGAAGTCCACGACGGTGACGGATACCACGGTATGAACCGATTTCCATCAAACGTTTGATGTTCAAGTTTACTTCACGACGAAGGTCACCTTCAACTTTGATTGCATCCACTTCACGACGGATAGCATCTTCTTGATCTGATGTAAGATCACGTACACGAACATCTTCTGAGATTCCAGCAGCAGCCAAAATTTTCTTAGATGTTGCAAGTCCGATACCATAAACATAAGTCAATGAGATTACTACGCGTTTGTCATTTGGAATGTCAACTCCAGCAATACGAGCCATGTTTTCTCCTTTCTATCTTATCCTTGACGTTGTTTGTGTTTTGGATTTGCTGGGCAAATTACCATAACACGACCATTACGACGAATAACTTTACAGTATTCGCAAATTGGTTTGACCGATGGTCTTACTTTCATTTCTTATCCCTCCAAGTTTTTCGATTATTTAAAGCGGTAAGTGATACGTCCACGTGTCAAGTCATATGGACTCATTTCGACAGTAACACGATCTCCCGCTAAAATACGAATATAGTTTTTACGAATTTTACCAGAAACTGTTGCTAAAATCTGATGTCCATTTTCAAGTTCAACCGTAAACATTGCATTCGGCATTGTATCAACTACTTTGCCTTCAACTTCAATCACATCGTCTTTTGCCACGCAAAAGCACCTCCATAAATTTCGATTCGATGCCTCTAGACACAGAGACAACAATTATAAGTCAGACTATCTCAGTATAACATTTGTAGCTGATTTTTGCAAGTGTGAAAAGCGCTTTATTTCAAATTTGTCAATACTTTTTCGATATCTGAGAAGACATCATTGATATCTTGATTACCTTCGATGTCATGAACCAAACCTTTGGCACGGTAGTGAGCAATGATTGGTTCCCCTTGAGCAATATTCACATCCAAACGACGTTTGACTGTCTCAGGCTTATCATCTTCACGTTGGTAGTAATCTTCTTCTTTATAGTCAACTGGTGGGTTAAAGACCTTGTGGAAAGTTTCTCCAGTTACGCGGTGGATGATACGACCACTCAAACGTTCCAAGAGGCTATCTGGATTCACTTCAATGTTGATAACACCTTCTAGTTCGATGCCAAGTTCAGCCAATGTTTTGTCCAAAGCATGAGCTTGTTCAATTGTACGTGGGTAACCATCCAACAAGAATCCTGTTTCTTTAATATCATCCTGTGAAAGACGTTCTTTTACGATTCCATTTGTAACTTCGTCAGGAACCAATTCGCCCTTGTCAATGTATGACTTAGCAAGAACACCCATTTCAGTTTGATTTGCCATTGCAGCGCGGAACATATCACCAGTTGAGATATGTGCAACATGGAATTGTTCTACGATTTTTGCTGCTTGAGTTCCCTTACCTGCACCAGGTAAGCCCATAATCAAAAGATTCATGATCTGATCTCCTTATTTTATTTTTAAATAGAAGCAAAAAGTCTTTTCACCCCTATTTAAAAACAAAATAGAAGAGGGGAGACCAAACTCTCACAAATGTTAGAGTTAAACCTCCACTCCCTCAGCATTTACTAATTCAGTAAATACTTTTATTCTGTTCTGTCCATGAAACCAACATACTTACGTTTCAATAGGTATCCTTCCAATTGTTTGATTCCTTCAATACCTGTAGAAATAATGATCAAAAGACTTGTTCCTCCAAAAGCAACTGCTTCTGAAAGTCCGAAAACATCTTTTGCCACAATCGGTAAAATAGAAATCACACCAAGGAAGAGGGAGCCAACAGTTGCAAGACGACGAAGAAGTTTAGACATATATTCTTCTGTACCTTTACCAGGACGAACTCCGTGGATATAGGCACCGCTCTTTTGTAGGTTCTCTGCCGCTTTTTCAGGATTAATCTGTACAAACGTATAGAAGAATGTAAAGAGAATAATCAATAAAGCATACATGGCGATACCAGTTGGTGAAGTTGTTGCCAGCATTTCTTGTGCTGTTCTTACCCAAGCCCAATCATGACCTGTAGCGCTTAAAAACTGTAGAATAGCTGCTGGCGCCGCAGTAATCGAACTTGCAAAGATAACAGGGATAACTCCAGCAGGGTTGACCTTCAAAGGAAGGTAAGAGCTAGATGGAGCACCTTGTGCAACCTTAGTATATTGGATTGGAATTTTGTATTCTGCTTGTTGAACATAAGTTGTAAAGTAAATGATCAACAATACAGTAATAATCAAAATGATTACAAAAATAATAGATGAATTGATACGGTCACTTGGGACGTTCACAAAGTAGTCCACATAGATGCCCTGAATCATCTCTGGGATTGAGGAAACAATCCCGGCAAAGATAATCATAGAAACACCATTTCCGTATCCCTTATCTGTAATTTGCTCTCCCAACCAAGTAACAATCATGCTACCAGCTGTTAAGATGATACCAATCATGATAAAGACTTGTGGAGTAAGAGCTGTTTTCAACAATTGAGCTCCAGCCAAAGTATTAAAACCAGCTGTAATCCCGATAGATTGCACAAAAGCTAAAACAAGAGCAATATAACGAGTAGCTTGATTCAATTTTCTTCGACCTACTTCCCCTTGTTTACCCCACTCTACAAATTTGGGTAAAATATCCATTTGCAAGAGTTGTACAACGATAGAGGCCGTAATGTAGGGACTGACACCAAGAGCAAAAACTGAAAAGTTTTTCATGGCATTCCCTGACACCAAGCTCAACATGTTTAAGAAGGATAATCCACTTAAAGCATTCAAGCTATTAGCATTCACACCAGGAACTGTAATGCTAGTTCCGATACGAAAGACCAAAACGATAAAAATTGTAAATAAAATTTTTGATCGAACCTGCTTGACTTTAAGAGCTTCTCTTAATAATTTAAAAAACATAGGTCACCTCTCTTAGATGACTTCTACTGAACCACCTTTAGCAGTGATAGCTTCTTCAGCTGATTTAGAGAATTTAGCTGCTTTCACAGTCAATTTCTTAGTCAACTCACCGTTACCAAGAATTTTAATACCTGATTTTTCAGCTTTAACAATTCCTGCTTCGATAAGAACAACTGGAGTAACTTCAGCACCATCTTCAAAGACGTTCAATTGGTCAAGGTTCACAATTGCGTATTCTTTAGCGTTGATGTTAGTGAATCCACGTTTTGGAAGACGACGGAACAATGGAGTTTGTCCACCTTCAAAACCAAGGCGAACTCCGCCACCGCTACGAGCTTTTTGACCTTTTTGACCACGACCAGATGTTTTACCGTTACCTGATGAAGTACCACGACCAACGCGGTTACGTACTTTACGAGAACCTTCTGCAGGTTTCAATTCATGAAGTTTCATTTTTATTTTCTCCTCTTTTGTAAAATGCTAGCGCCGATAAGGGAGAAAAGGTTGTCTCCCCCATCAACTCGCCTATACGACGTCATCATAGATGACTATATCTAGTTTTAGGGGATGGTATAGTGCACATCCCCTAAAAATTCATTAGTTTACTTCTTCAACTGTTACCAAGTGAGATACTGCTGTGATCATACCACGGATAGCAGCGTTATCTTCTTTAATAACAGAGCTGTTCAATTTGCCAAGTCCAAGTGCTACAACAGTTTTACGTTGTGATGGAATGCGTCCGATTGGAGACTTAGTCAAAGTAATTTTAATTTGAGCCATTTTATCCCCTTTCTTATGCCAAATCAGAAACTGAAATACCACGAAGGGCAGCAACTTCTTCAGCGCGTTTCAATTGTTTCAAACCTTCAACAGTTGCACGAACAATGTTGATTGGAGTGTTAGAACCAAGTGATTTAGATGTAATATCTGCCACACCTGCCAATTCCACAACGGCACGAACTGCACCACCAGCGGCAACTCCAGAACCTTCTACAGCAGGTTTCAACAATACTTTAGCTCCACCGAATTCTGAAAGAACTTCGTGTGGGATTGTTGTTCCAACCATAGGAACTTCGATTAAGTTTTTCTTAGCATCATCTACTGCTTTACGGATTGCTTCTGGAACTTCTTGAGCTTTACCAGTACCAAATCCTACGCGACCGTTGTGGTCACCAACAACAACAAGAGCTGCGAAACGAAGACGACGTCCACCTTTAACAACTTTTGTAACACGGTTGACAGCAACTACGCGTTCTTCTAATTCAACTGCATTGTCTTTAAATGCCATTTTCTAGTGTCCTCCTATTAGAATTTCAATCCGTTTTCACGAGCTGCATCAGCCAAAGCTTTCACACGTCCGTGATATAGATATCCACCGCGGTCGAACACCACTTCTGAAATACCTTTAGCGTTTGCACGTTCTGCAACGAGTTTACCGACAGCAACGGCTTGTTCAGTTTTAGTTCCTTTTGAAACTTCTTTGTCAAGAGTTGAAGCACTTGCGAGCGTTACACCCGCTACGTCATCAATCACTTGAGCGTAGATGCCTGTATTAGAACGGAATACGTTCAAACGTGGGCGATCAGCAGTTCCAGAGAGTTTTCCGCGAACGCGACGGTGGCGTTTTTGGCGGAGTTTGTTTTTATCTGGTTTTGAAATCACAGTTTTCACCTCTTTAGTTTTAAATCGTGTGCTATGCACAAAGTTGGAAAATAAGTTGGTAGTTGAAAATCAACCACTCAACATTATTTACCTGTTTTACCTTCTTTACGGCGAACGAATTCACCAACGTAACGGATACCTTTACCTTTATATGGTTCTGGTGAACGAAGGCTACGTACGTAAGCAGCTGTTTGACCAACTACTTCTTTTGAAATTCCGCTAACAACGATTGTTGTTGGGTTTGGAAGTTCAAAAGTAATTCCTTCTGGAGCTTCAACTTCGTCTGGATGAGATTTACCAACAGCCAAAACAAGTTTAGATCCTTGAAGTTGTGCACGGTAACCAACACCGCGCATTTCAAGTTCTTTCTTGAATCCTTCTGATACACCAACAACCATGTTGTTCAAAAGGGCACGAGTAGTTCCGTGGATAGTTTTCATTTCTTTTGAATCGTTTGGACGGTGAAGAGTTACTTCAGTACCTTCCACACGGATTTCAATATCTTTTGAGAACTCACGAGTAAGTTCTCCTTTAGGTCCTTTTACAGTTACAACGTTGTCATTGTTAGTGAGTTCAACACCAGCAGGCAACACGATAACTTTATTACCAATACGTGACATGTTTATTTTCTCCTGTTAAATTGTCAGGCCAGAACGGCCAGTTTTCACGGGGTTCAATCGATTTCTCGATTTAAAGGAACATTTAGGTTTCAATTTCAAAGTGAATCTAGGCATCGTCTCGCAGGCTTAACTTTGGGTTAGGCAAGAGAAGATAACGAAGAGTCACAAAGAAATTGGGAGCTAAATATTACCAAACGTAAGCGATAACCTCACCACCAACATTCTTTTGGCGTGCTTCTTTATCAGTAAGCAAACCTTCAGAAGTTGAAAGGATAGCAATTCCAAGTCCGTTAAGAACTTTTGGAAGGTCTTCACGTTTTTTGTAGACACGAAGTCCTGGTTTAGAAACACGTTTCAAGTTAGTGATAACTTTTTCACCGTTTGGTCCGTATTTAAGGAATACACGGATGATGCCTTGTTTGTCATCTTCGATGATTTCAACGTTTTTTACAAAACCTTCGCGTTTAAGGATTTCAGCAATCCCTTTTTTGATGTTTGATGCAGGTACTTCAAGTACTTCGTGTTTAGCTTGGTTAGCGTTACGAATACGAGTTAGGAAGTCTGCGATTGGGTCAGTCATAACCATTTTGTTTTTCTCCTCTTACTAGTAGTTTGCAAGTTGCACTTGCTAGTTAATACATGATACAAAGAGCGTAACAGCACGAGCAAAAATAGGCAATTTGATGCAGGAGCGATGCTCCAAAGCAAGTTGGTCTTTTTTGCCAAAGCTGTAGCTCGTGTTCAAATTGGAAACCCCAACTGAATCCGGGCTAAACTCTGTGTGAAAAAGATAAACTTTCCTAGAAATTTCAGTTTCTTCGTCAAGTTTCCTATTTTCACTTAGAGTTTTGACGCCCTTGATATCTTAAATTACCAAGATGCTTTTGTTACACCAGGAATTTGTCCTTTGTAAGCTAATTCACGGAAGCAAACACGGCAAAGTTTAAATTTGCGGTAAACTGAATGTGGACGACCACATTTTTCACAACGAGTATAAGCTTGAGTAGAGAACTTCGCTGGACGTTTGTTCTTAGCAATCATTGATTTTTTAGCCATTAGATTTACCTCCTATATTATTTTGCAAAAGGCATTCCAAGGCCTGTAAGCAATGCACGTGACTCTTCGTCAGTGTTAGCAGTTGTTACGATAACGATGTCAAGACCACGAGTTTTGTCAACGTCATCGAAGTTGATTTCTGGGAAGATCAATTGTTCTTTCACACCAAGTGTGTAGTTTCCGCGTCCATCAAATGATTTTGTTGGAACACCGTGGAAGTCACGTACACGTGGAAGTGAAACTGAAACCAATTTATCCAAGAATTCGTACATACGTTCACCACGAAGGGTAACTTTTGCACCGATCGCAACACCTTCACGAAGACGGAAGCCGGCGATTGATTTTTTAGCTTTAGTGATAAGTGGTTTTTGACCTGAGATAAGTGCCAATTCTTCAGCAGCTTTTTCAAGGCTTTTAGCGTTTGATACAGCTTCACCAACACCCATGTTCAAAACGATCTTATCTACTTTAGGCACAGCCATAACTGATGAGTAGTTGAATTGTTCTGTCAAAGCAGGAACTACTTCATTAAGATATTTTTCTTTTAAACGATTTGCCATTATACTTCTCCTTTCCTTCGTGATTAATCAAGCACTTCGCCTGATTTTTTGTTGTAGCGAACTTTTTTACCGTCTACAAATTTGTAACCAACACGACCAGCTACACCATTTTTGTCCAAAACTTGAACGTTTGATACGTGGATAGCTGCTTCTTTCTCGATGATACCACCTTGAGGAAGCTCGTTAGTTGGACGTTGGTGTTTCTTAACGATGTTAACACCTTCAACGATAACTTTGTTTACTTTTGGAAGGGCAGTAAGGACAACAGCTTCTGTTCCCTTATCTTTACCAGCGATTACGCGAACTTTGTCGCCTTTTTTTACAAACATTAGGTTTCTCCTTGATTTTTCTTACGCCCATAAGGGCACCCTAGCTTGAAGCTAGGGGACTAGTTTGTTTCTAAAAATTAAAGTACTTCTGGAGCAAGTGACACGATCTTCATGAAGCCACCTTCACGCAATTCACGTGCAACTGGGCCAAAGATACGTGTTCCGCGAGGAGTTTTATCTTCACGGATGATAACTGCTGCGTTTTCGTCAAATTTGATGTATGAACCATCAGCACGACGAGCACCTGATTTAGTACGAACGATAACTGCTTTAACAACGTCACCTTTTTTAACCGCACCACCAGGAGTAGCTTGTTTTACAGATGCCACGATAACATCACCGATGTTTGCAAATTTACGTCCTGAACCACCAAGAACTTTGATAGTCAAGATTTCGCGAGCACCGCTGTTGTCTGCGACTTTCAAACGAGTTTCTGTTTGAATCATTTCAGTTTTCTCCTTTCAGGTTTGATTAGATGATGACCGCTTCTTCAACAACTTCTACAAGACGGAAACGTTTTGTAGCTGAAAGCGGGCGAGTTTCCATGATACGAACGATATCACCTTCTTTGGCAACATTGTTTTCATCATGAGCTTTGTATTTTTTAGAGTAGTTAATACGTTTACCATAGACTGGGTGGTTACGTTTTGTTTCAACTACAACTGTGATTGTCTTGTCCATTTTGTCAGATACAACACGTCCAACAAGAACTTTACGATTATTGCGTTCCATTGAAATTTCTCCTTCCCTAGTCTATTATTTCGCTTCAGATTGAACTGTTTTGATACGAGCGATTTGTTTTTTAACTTCTTTCAAGCGAGCTGTTTGTTCTAATTGACCAGTAGCAGCTTGGAAACGAAGTTCAAACAATTCTTTTTTCAATTCGTTTTCGCGCTTCGCGAGTTCTTCTTGAGAAAGACCACGAAGTTCTTTAACAAATTCTTTTACTTCATTAAGTTTCATGCCTTCTCCTTATTCTGCTTCACGTTTTACGAATTTACATTTAACTGGCAATTTGTGGCTAGCAAGACGAAGCGCTTCGCGTGCAATCTCTTCAGATACACCAGCGATTTCGAACATCACTTTACCACGTTTAACTGGTGCTACCCAACCTTCAGGTGCCCCTTTACCAGATCCCATACGCACACCGATAGCTTTAGCAGTGTATGATTTGTGTGGGAAGATTTTAATCCAAACTTTACCACCACGTTTCATGTAACGAGTCATGGCGATACGAGCAGCTTCGATTTGGCGGTTAGTGATCCAGTGGCTAGTTGTAGCTTGAAGACCGTATTCACCGAATGCTACTTCTTTTCCACCTTTTGCTTCACCGCGCATTTTTCCACGGAATTCACGACGGTGTTTAACACGTTTAGGTACTAACATTGGTTATTTACCTCCTTTAGTGTTTTTGCGAGCTGGAAGAACTTCACCACGGTAGATCCATACTTTAACACCAAGTTTACCGTATGTAGTATCTGCTTCTTCCCAAGCGTAATCGATATCTGCACGAAGTGTGTGAAGTGGAACAGTTCCTTCAGAGTATCCTTCAGCACGGGCGATATCTGCACCGTTCAAACGACCTGATACTTGAGTTTTGATTCCTTTAGCTCCAGCACGCATTGCACGTTGGATTGCTTGTTTTTGTGCACGACGGAAAGCAACACGTTGCTCCAATTGACGAGCAATTCCTTCACCTACAAGGTGAGCATCCAAATCAGGTTGTTTGATTTCGATGATGTTGATGTGTACTTGTTTTCCAGTCAATTTGTTAAGTTTTGCACGGAGTGCATCAACGTTAGCACCACCTTTACCGATAACCATACCTGGCTTAGCAGTGTGAAGTGAAACGTTAACTTTGTTTACTGCGCGTTCGATTTCGATAGTTGAAACTGCTGCGTCAGCAAGTTCTTTTTGAACGAATTTACGGATTGCAAGATCTTCATGAAGGTAATCCGCGTATTCTTTTTCAGCATACCATTTGGCATCCCAATCACGGATGATGCCGACACGCATACCAATTGGATGTACTTTTTGACCCACGATTTTACCTCCTTATTTTTCTGCAACAGCTACAGTGATGTGAGCTGTACGTTTGTTGATTGGTGAAGCTGAACCTTTCGCACGTGGACGGAAACGTTTCATAGTTGGTCCTTCGTTTGCGAACGCTTCAGATACTACCAAGTTAGCTTTATCCAAACCAAAGTTGTTTTCAGCGTTAGCTACAGCTGAGTTCAAAACTTTCAAGATGATTTCAGCAGCTTTGTTTGGAGTGAATGTCAAGATTGCGATTGCATCGGCTACGCTTTTACCACGGATGTTATCAAGAACAAGACGTGATTTACGAGGTGAAACACGTACTGTACGAGCCATTGCTTTAGCTGAAGTAATTTCTGCCATTTATGTTCTCCTTATTTTCTACGTGTTTTCTTGTCGTCTGCAGCGTGACCTTTGTAAGTACGAGTTGGTGCAAATTCACCAAGTTTGTGACCTACCATGTCTTCTTGGATGTAAACAGGTACGTGTTTACGTCCGTCATAAACTGCAATAGTGTAACCAATGAAACTTGGGAAGATCGTTGAACGACGTGACCAAGTTTTAATAACTTTTTTCTTTTCGTCGTTAGCTTGAGCTTCAACTTTTTTCATCAAATGCTCATCGACGAAAGGTCCTTTTTTAAGACTGCGTCCCATTTTTATATTTTCTCCTTTAAATGTTATACCACAGCGGCTTGCGCTCCTATGGAGCGCTACCGAGCTGGCGGATTTACTAGTCGCTTAAGCGACTAGTTTAATATTATTTCTCGTTGCGACGACGAACGATAAGTTTGTCAGATTTCGCTTTCTTGTTACGAGTTTTAAGACCAAGAGCAGGTTTGCCCCATGGAGTAGATGGTGCTTTACGACCAACTGGTGCTTTACCTTCACCACCACCGTGTGGGTGATCGTTAGGGTTCATTACAGAACCACGAACTGTTGGGCGGATACCTTTCCAACGGCTACGTCCTGCTTTACCAAGGTTTACAAGTCCATGTTGTTCGTTTCCGACAACACCAACTGTAGCACGGCAAGTTCCAAGAATCATACGAACTTCACCTGATTGAAGACGAACAAGAACGTATTTACCTTCAGAACCCAATACTTGAGCAGATGCTCCAGCAGCACGTACCAATTCACCACCACGACCTGGTTTTAACTCGATGTTGTGGATCAAAGTACCAACTGGGATGTTAGCAAGTGGAAGAGCGTTTCCGACTTTGATATCTGCTTCTGGACCTGAAACGATACGTTGACCTACTTCAAGACCTTTTGGAGCGATGATGTATGCTTTCACACCGTCAGTGTAGTGTACAAGAGCGATGTTTGCAGAACGGTTTGGATCGTACTCGATTGTTTTAACAACTGCTTCAACGTTGTCTTTGTTACGTTTGAAGTCAACCAAACGGTAGAAACGTTTGTGTCCACCACCTTGGTGACGAACTGTGATACGACCGTTGTTGTTACGACCAGCCTTGCTCTTCAATGCAACAAGCAATGATTTTTCAGGAGTGCTTGTTGTGATTTCAGCGAAATCCAAAGAAGTCATATTACGGCGACCGTTTGTTGTTGGTTTATAAACACGAATTCCCACGATATTTCCTCCTTAGATTATTCAGCTTCAGCAGCAAACAACTCGATTGCTTTTGAATCAGCTGTAAGTGTGATGATAGCTTTTTTAGTTTTGTTAGTAAAACCAGTGTAACGTCCAACACGTTTAGCTTTTGGTTTTACGTTGATTGTGTTAACATTTGCAACTTTAACACCTTCGAAAGCAGCTTCAACAGCTTGCTTGATCAAAAGTTTGTGTGCACGAGTGTCAACTTCAAATACATATTTTCCTGCTTCAAGTTGAGCCATTGAGCTTTCAGTGATGACAGGTTTTTTGATAACATCATACAAATTCATTATGCAAGAACCTCCTCGATTTTAGAGATAGCTGCTTGTGTGACAAGAAGTTTGTCGCTATTTGCGATGTCAAGAACACTTGCAGTTGTAGCAGTTGCAACTTTCACGTTTGGAAGGTTACGAGCTGAAAGAGCTGCGAATTCATTTCCTTCTTCAAGGATAACAAGAACTTTAGAATCGATGCTCAATGCTGCAAGAACTTTTGCAAATTCAGCAGTTTTTGGAGCTGTAAATGAAAGAGCGTCTACAGCTACGAATTTGTTTTCAGCAACTTTTTCAGAGTAAACTGATTTAAGAGCTAGGCGACGAACTTTTTGTGGAAGTTTGTAGCCATATGAACGTGGAGTTGGTCCGAAGACAACACCACCACCACGCCATTGTGGTGAGCGGATAGAACCTTGACGAGCACGTCCAGTTCCTTTTTGACGCCATGGTTTGCGTCCACCACCTGATACTGCAGAGCGGTTTTTAACAGCGTGTGTTCCTTGACGAAGACTTGCGCGTTGGCTGATGATTACATCAAACACAACTGATTCATTTGGTTCGATACCAAATACTGCATCGTTAAGAACAACTTGGCCAGCTTCTTTACCAGTTTGGTCAAATAATGTTACGTTTGCCATTGTGACTGATTTCCCCTTTCTTTATTATTTACCAGCTTTAACTGCTGATTTGATAGTGATAAGAGATTTCTTAGCACCTGGTACGTTACCTTTGATAAGGATAACGTTCTTTTCTGGAACAACTTGTACAACTTCAAGGTTTTGAATTGTTACGCGGTCGCCACCCATACGTCCTGCAAGGTTTTTTCCTTTGAATACGCGGTTAGGTGCAACAGGTCCCATAGAACCTGGACGACGGTGGTAACGAGAACCGTGAGCCATTGGTCCACGTGATTGTCCGTGGCGTTTGATAACACCTTGGAAACCTTTACCTTTAGAAGTACCAGTTACGTCAACAACGTCTCCAGCTGCGAATGTTTCAACTGTAATTTCAGCACCAACTTCCAAGCCTTCAACGTTTTTGAATTCACGAATGAAGCGCTTAGGAGCCGTGTTAGCTTTCGCTACATGTCCTTTAGCAGGTTTGTTGCTCAATACTTCGCGTTTGTCATCGAAACCAACTTGGATAGCGTTGTATCCGTCTGTTTCAACAGTTTTAACTTGAAGAACAACGTTTGGAGTTGCTTCAATAACTGTTACAGGGATCAATTCGCCAGCTTCAGTGAAGATTTGAGTCATTCCCACTTTTTTCCCTAAGATTCCTTTTGTCATGAGAAAATAGTTCCTTTTCTATATTTTTTATTCAAAAAGTTTTTAACGAGCGTTTTTTATGCTCAAGGTATCAAGCTTTAGATTAAAGTTTGATTTCTACGTTTACACCACTTGGAAGATCCAATTTCATCAAAGCATCAACTGTTTTTTGAGTTGGGTTAACGATATCGATCAAACGTTTGTGTGTACGCATTTCAAATTGTTCGCGAGAGTCTTTATATTTGTGAGTCGCACGAATGATTGTGTAGAGGCTACGTTCAGTTGGAAGTGGGATTGGACCCGCAACTTGTGCACCTGTACGAGTAGCTGATTCTACGATTTTTGCAGCCGCTGTGTCAAGCGTACGGTGTTCGTAAGCTTTCAAACGGATACGGATTTTTTTGTTTGCCATCTTTTTCTCCTTTTCGTCTATTTAAGATAATAGGCTAGCTCCACAAGAAAACCGACGCGATGTTGCGTGGCAATGCAACCGAGCGTGTCGCAACCTCTTGCATCAAAGCTAAGGCTGTAATTTACAGCACCATAATAGAATAACACAAAGCCCCTGCGATTGCAAGGGATTTGTTAGTTTTTTTCGTTTTTTTGCTATGAAACTGTTTCCCTATTTTTTCTTTCTAAAATTAGGGATTTTCTTCTATACAAGTCAAGTCCTCTTTACCTCAAATTTATCTTCTGATTGGTCCACTAAAATATCCGCCTTAGACTCAGTTTCTTTATAGTATCGCAGATACTGCTCCCGTCTCATCTGATGGCTAGCCAATATAAAGGATGCATCGCGATTTCTCACAGTAGTATCTCGAGCTAGGCGCCGCTTTAATTCGGTCTCCTCATCCGTGTAAAAACAGATGGTTTTGTCAAAGAGTTCCTTAGGTAAAAAGCCTACAGACATCCCTTCGACAATCAGAATTGATTTGGCTCCTGACAAGACCTCACTAGCCTTCCAAGACTCTTCAATTGTCAAGACATCCATACCCGCCTGCAAGGCTAAGATATCTCTCTGTAAACTCGCCAATTCATGTGCCACTGGCAGACAAGCTGTCACCTTTTGATCTATCGCTTGCTTTGGTACTACCAGATGGCGTTCTGAGGTAATATAGGGATCTGTTTCTAACAAATTCACTGTAGTAGAATCTAAAGCTTGGTACAATTCCTGTGCAAAGGTTGATTTACCCGAAGCCCCTTGACCGTATATGCCCAGTGTCCTGATTTTTCCCTTTTCTATTTCTGAGACAAGCTGGTCTATTAAGTCTTTTCTCCTCATTCTCTCTTCACCTGTTCATAGCTTTGTTTTCCGTCATTGAGTTTGTCCCAAATCACTACTTGCCCACTTTTGAGGGATTTTTGTACATCGATAATTCGTTGATTGGACGAACCTCGAAACTGGAGCATGAGATTTCTCTTAGTTCGATCATACCGTCCATCGACAAGAATGTCAATTAGCGATAAGAGTTCCAATTTATCTGGTGTCTCCAGCATCATTTCTTCCCAAGTGTAGCCCGTCCAGGACCAGATGTCTTTGTCTGGCAATTCCTTTCGAATGCGCTTAACAAGGGGCAAGAGAATACCCGTATTGAGAAAAGGTTCTCCTCCCAGCAAGGTCAAGCCCTGAACATAAGGTTGAGCAAGATCTGCCATGATCTGTCCTTCTAATTCTGCTGTATAGGGAATGCCAGCATTAAAAGACCAAGTCGCAACATTATAACATCCCTCGCAATGAAACATGCAACCTGATACATAGAGAGAGTTGCGCACTCCTTCTCCATCTACAAAGTTAAGGGCCTTGTAGTCGATGATACGCCCTTGACTGAGCTCCTCGCTTTTCCATTCTTGTGGTTTAGGATTATTCATTCGCCACCTCTATCCAATAACGCTCGACTCCATTACGATCATCCTCAAATATTCCACCATTTGCTAGAATGACTGCTCTGCTAGCAGGATTATTCACGCTACAGGTCACAAGAACCTTCTTGATGTTCTTTTCTTTAGCAACTTGTAAGCCCTGACGGAGAGTTTCTTTCGCATAACCTTTGCCTCTTTCTGACGGACGAATGGAGTAGCCAATGTGCCCAGCATAATTCAGTAAACCCTCATTCAGTCTCAATCGCAGATTCAAAAAACCTAGAGCATGACCTACATTATCAAATGATACAAATTGAATAGAAGGAACACGATTTTCAGGCAAGTTTATTCCCATCTCTTTTTGCATATTTGTTTCCAACCATTCTTCATACACAAAGTTCTCTGTATCCCAGAATCCTCCATCATGGGCTGATTGGCTATTTTCAAACTCTGCCATCATCTCTAAAACTGTTGCTTTATCTGCTAATCTTGGTCTGCGTAGTTCCATTTTCACCTCCCACTAAGAGAAAAGCGAGAGAAATCCCTCACTTTTTCTTATTCTTATTTAAAAATTGTTCTCTGAGGTTGAGCAAGCGTTCTTTTTTGCTCACTCCACCTTTCGAATGCTTTTCATGATAGCGGGTCACTTGTGCACGCCCCTTATCATCTAATTGATATTTTCCCATTTCAGTTCTTTCTAATTTGTTACTTGATGACCAGCTATTTTAATCGTTGAGCCATTCATGTGTTTGACACGCGCTGCGATTTCCTTGTGACGCCCATTGACCATCGGTCTCGCTTGAGGATTACCTAAATAGCCACAAGTCCGTTTAACAACATCTACTGTTTTAGGGTCGCTATTGCCACAGTTTGGACAAGCAAATCCTCTCTCAGTTGGTTCAAAATCCCCTTCAAAATCACACTTGTAGCAACGGTCAATTGGAGTATTGGTCCCCAAATAACCCACACGGTCATAAGCGTAGTCCCAGACAGCTTCCAGAGCCTTAGGATTTTGCTGAAGGACTGGATACTCACAATAATGGATGAAACCACCTGACGCACCTGCTTCTGGATAGACTTTCTCAAAGTCTAATTTTTCAAACGGTGTTGGATTTTTACGAACATCGTAGTGGAAAGAATTGGTGTAGTATTCCTTGTCTGTGATATCAGGAATAAAGCCGAATTTCTCTGTATCTAGTCGGCAGAAACGGTCTGTCAAACTTTCAGACGGTGTTGAGTAGATAGAGAAATGATAGCCATATTGGTCTGACCACTCTTCTACACGGCGTTTCATATCGCGAATGATGTCTAGCGTGAATTCCTTAGCATCTGGATTGTGTTCCCAACTATTTCCAAAGAAGACAGTAGCTACTTCATACAAACCGATATAGCCTAGTGAAACTGTCGCACGACGATTCTTAAAGAGCTGGTCAACACTTTCTTCTTTACCTAGACGATGGCCAAAAGCACCGTATTGATACAGGATAGGAGCATTTGCTGGTGTTGCTTCCTTGGTTCGTTCGACACGATAAACCAGAGCATCTTCAGCGATATTCATCCGCTCGTTGAAGATTTCCCAGAACTTGTTCATGTCACCATCAGACTCGAGAGCGATACGAGGTAGGTTAACCGTCACAACACCTAGATTCATGCGACCTGAATTGACCTCGACACCATTTTCATCCTTCCATCCTTGGAGGAACGAACGGCAACCCATAGGCACCTTAAAGGAACCTGTCAAATCAACAATTTTATCGTAAGACAAGACGTCTGGGTACATCCGCTTGGTTGCACACTCAAGAGCCAACTGCTTGATGTCGTAGTTGGGAGTCCCTTCTTCCAAGTTAAGACCTCTTTTAAGCGTAAAGATGAGTTTTGGGAAGATAGCTGTACGGTGTTCTGAACCAAGCCCATTGATACGAATGTTTAAAATTGCCTTTTGAATTTCACGCTCAAAACGATTGGTTCCCAGACCAAAACCTAGCGAAGTAAAAGGTGTTTGCCCATTTGAAGTGAAGAGAGTGTTGATTTCATACTCAAGAGATTGCATGGCATCATAGATGTCCTTTTGCGTTTTCTTCCAGGCATAATCTTCCCGTTTGTCATGTAAGACCCATTCTTCCGCATCTTTGAGGTGTTTTTGGTAATTCTTCTCTGCGTAAGGAGACAAGACCTCATCGATACGGTCAGCTGAACAGCCCCCATACTGGCTAGAAGCAACGTTGGCGATGATTTGCGAAATCTGAGCTGTTGCCGTCTGAATAGACTTGGGACTTTCTACCTCTGCATTTCCAATCTTAAAACCATTTTCCAACATACCTTTAAAGTCAATCAAACAGCAGTTGGTCATAGGAGTATAGGGGCTGTAGTCCAAATCATGATAGTGGATATCCCCTTTTTGGTGGGCATTGGCTACGTGCTTAGGAAGCATTTGCAGTCCGATTGATTTCCCAACAATCCCTGCTGTCAAATCACGCTGGGTATTAAAGACATCGCTGTCTTTATTAGCATTTTCATTGACAACGGCCTGGTCTTTGTTGAGAAGTTTATGGATACTAAAGTTGATATCCGTCGCTTTTGAACGCTCAAAATCCCTCTGTGTCCGATAAGTAATATACTCCTCAGCTAGCGCATATTCTTTGGCTTCAAGCAGTTCATGTTCTACAATATTTTGAATTTCGTAAATCTTAACCCCCTTTGGAAAGCGACTATGAATTTCTGTGACAATTCGCTCGGTCAGAGCATTGAGGCGTCTTTCAACCAAGGGTGTCACATCCATAACCTTGTCAGCCGCCTTGTGGAGAGCCTTGTCAATCTTGTCCACATCAAATACAACACGTCTCCCATCTCGTTTCTCGACGAAGAGAGTTGGCAAAATTGTAATTTTTTCTTCTAGTGCAATCATATGCATGCTCTTTTCTAAAATGTTCTTTCTAAAAAGTATTATACCACTCTAAAAAGAAAAATCAATATCTTGTGTTAAAAATCCTAAAATTTTTAAAAATACATAAGATATTGATTTTGTTATTTAATTTTATAGACTTTAAACTCTGAGTAATCAGTCTTTACTTGTTGGTAATTTTCTTTCAAGAGTGTCTCCGCCTCAGACCAGAGAGCCACCTTGTCGTTTACCACAATCACCTTAGGTTGGTTTTCTTTCAAGTCATTGATTAAACTAGTTTTATTCTCTTCTGTACTCGTGTAAAGAAGAGGTGATGGGAACATGGATCCAGCCAAACGCTGGCTTTCTTTATACATCTGAACATGTGAATCCCAAATATAGATTTGGTCACCATCACTCGACTCTTGTTTGACTCTATCTACCACTTGATGTTGTTCTCTATAAGAAGCTGGATGCAAGACAAAACGAGCTACAAAAGGAATTGCAATCAGATAAACCACCACTAGGATCGGTAAGTAGAGATTCCCTTTCATGAATTTTTTCCATAGAGTAGGAACTTCCTCTCTTCTCCGACGACGAGATCCCCTAGTTGAATTCTTCCCACGAATACTGGTCATCAAAAGAAGGAGTAAAGACGGAAGGATTAGAATCAAACGCGAACCGTGAAGAGGTTCTTGAGAAAAAAGCAACAAGGCTAATACAAATAAGAAAGCAAAACTAGCTGGTACTGAAATAACATATAATCTTGATGCCTTTGATTGGAACAAACCTAGAAAAACAAGGAAGAGAGCTCCTAAACCAAAGGTCAACAAACCATAGAATACAACATTATCCATTAGTTGAGGATTGGTAAAGACCTGAAGGGAATCAATCGGATATAAAAGACTTCCTAGAGCTTCTCCAAAACCACCTGAAGCAAGAACATAATATCCTACTGGGTAAAAGATGAGAGAAAAGCCAAGTGCTGTCGCAAAAAATTGATAAATTCCATGTATAAAGCGTCCATGTCCAACATTAAAGACAAATAAACCTATCATTACTACTACAGTAAAGAGAAGGCTTGTAAGGGGCTCTATGAAAAATGATAGAGCTAAGAAAATCCCCAGACGTAGAAATCCCTTGTCATGGTTAGGATTTGATAGATAACGCGCTACTAAAGAAAAGCCTGCAAACAGGAATGGCAGAGCTAAAATCGTAGCATATCCTCCTCCAAAACCGAGACCGGATACCAAAATATAAAATATGGTTAGGAGTTGTTTGGCTTGATCCCTTTGACCCGTCAGATAGTCAGTTGCAGAAAAAAGGAAATAACCCCCTCCTAAGAAAGCTAACCATTCTACTAAGGCAAAAAGAATGCCTCCTTGGGTAATGTAAAGTAGTAAATAATAAAGAAGACCTTGACCAGCATAATAACTACTGTAGAGCTGTCCTCCCTGATGCAAAGCCCACCCAATATACAAATCCTGCGCCTGAGAAGGACTTACCATATCTAAAAGTAAAGGAAGCACCACAGAAAAAATTGTCGCAATCGTACTTCCAATGATGAGTCTGAAAAACGGAAAAGCTACCTGCTCTTCTTTTTCTACATGAGATTCAAGGTTCCTATCCAATCTATTTTCAATTTCATTACTCTGTATCGTTTCGGATACTTCTTCGATTCTGCCATATACAGCCATGTCGTTTCTCCTATTCAATTTGTCTGTCCTAGTATATCAAAAAGACCTAGAATTGTCAGCTTGCGATGGCTGTTTGAGCGATTTTTTGCATAGTTTCACAAAGGTTTCAATTTCTCGAAATCGGTGTAAATGTGTCTGTTTAAATGTCGTAATATAGTTCAATTCTTTCTGAGTCAGCATCGTTCCCCCTATATCTTCTTATTCGTAAAAGGCAAGAAAAATAGGACTGGCTTGTGTCCTGAGTCCTAGATTTCTTATAAGATAGGGGCAAATAACTGGGCAATTTCCTTAATCAATTTTTGATACCAGCTATTTTTTATCGTATGAGCAAAAATTTCTTGCGATACTGAAAAAATCTCCTCAAAATCTTTTTGAATCTCTGTGATTGATGCCGCTTTATATAGCAAAACTGCATTTTCATAGTGGTGAAGCAAACTTCTGTAATCTAAGTTAATGGTTCCAACTGCAGCAAAGTCCTTATCTACTAAGATTTGTTTACTGTGAATGAAGCCTGGACTATACTCAAAAATTCTTACTCCTGCCGATAACAAATCCGAATAGGCCCCTCTTGTAATCAGTTGGATTAATTTTTTATCTGGAATGAAAGGTGTTACAACGCGGACATCAACACCCCTCATAGCCGCATTTTTAATACTCTCTGTCAAGTCGTAGTCAATAATCAAATAGGGTGTTGTGATATAGACTGAATCAGTAGCCTGATTAATCAAACTTTGATAAACTTTTTTCCCTACCTGAGTACGGAAGATGGGCTTGGGTCCACTACCGTAAGGAATGCAGAGTCCTTGGCTAGAACAAGGATGGTTTTCCAAGTGATACTGGTCAAAATCACTGATTTCCCCACGATTGATGTACCAAGTCATCAAAAAGAGACGGGTTAGAGCCTTGACACCAGGACCATCTATGCGAATCCCACTGTCCTTCCAGTAGCCAAAGCGTTCTACATGATTGATGTACTCATCGGCTAAGTTAATCCCTCCTGTATAAGCTACCTGACCATCTATGACAAGGATTTTACGATGATCCCGGTTATTATAAGCTACCGTCAAACGAGGAATCACCTTGTTAAACTTATGGGCTTCAATTCCTCGACTACGAAGATGAATAGTATAGTCTCCAGGCAAAGTCGCCATACAGCCAATATCATCATAGAGCATCTTGACCTCTACACCCTGAACTGCCTTTTGCTCTAGTATATCTAGTATGCTATTCCACATCAAACCTTCTTCGACAATATAATACTCTAGAAAGATAAACTTTTCAGCTTTCTTGAGATCTTCCAGCATATGTTGCCACATGCTTTCACCTGAAGAAAAGAATTGTGAATCGGTTCGATCATAGACATCGGCATTGCTATCCATACTTAGCAAAGATTTGATAACTCCGTAAGCCGCCTTATCATCTCCCTTCAATTTCTGGCGGAGAGCTTTACTGTTATCCTCCCGAAAATGCATGGAACCAAGTCTGTTCAACTGCTTGATTTCTTTTTTAGACAATCGTCTTTCACCAAACATTAGATAGAGCAAAGGACCAATAACAGGAACAAAAGTCACCACTAGCCACATTACTTTGCTTTCAGGCGTCATGGAACGATTGACAATTGCGACAATAGTTGCCATACTCATAATGATTAAGAGAATCACCCAAAGAATAGGAGCCATCCGCCCTAAATAAAGAAAGAGGCCAAAAACAAGAGAAAGCTCAAGTAGCATAATCAAAAGGCTAAAGCCATACTTGGACATTAATAATTGAAATTTCCTATATTTCATATCCCCTCCTTGATAGTTTGAATGCTAAAAACAGGTAATTGATACTAGTATAACTCAGGTATTCGACAGAAGGCAAGTATTTATGATTATTTTTCTGAGTAATCATAAAAGAGACCGAAAAATCCAGTCTCCTTCTAGTCTATTTTGATAAAACGATGCGATCAGACGCTTCTCTATCCATATCGTCGATAATCATCTGATTGCCATTGATTGCATAAATCTTGACATCATCCCCAATAATCATGCGTTGATTAGCAGCATCGAAGCTAACCTGATTGATTTCTTGATCTCCGTCAGTTTCTATCTGTGTCCATGTACCAGTTGTTCCAGTTACCACTAAAGTGATACAGTCTCCTTCATCCTGACCAGTATAAGTTCCATCAATATTAGTTGGTTGAGCTGTAACTGTATTTTGTGAAGAACTTGTTGCTGCCTGGTTGCTATTTTCTGTAGAAGATGAAGCAGCAGGTTGTGATTGCTGAGTTTGTTGAGTTTGCGATTGAGCTGCTGGTTGTTGAACCTGTTGAGTTCTCTGTGAACAAGCTACTAAGAGACTAAGACTTGCTAGAGAAGAAAGAGAAAGTGTGAATGTTTTTAATTTCGTGATGAATTTCCTTTCTTCTACCAATTTAGAGCAATTTTCTTCTAACTGGCAGTTCCCCTAGTATAACAAGTTCAAAAAAGGAGGTCAATTTATCTGCTCATGCTCCTGTAGGTGACTCCGTACTTCTGAGATAAAATAGAGAGACCCTGTAACGAACAGCAAGTCCTGAGCTTCTGCCCTTGTTTCAAAATTGCTAATAAATTCTCGATAAGAAGGAATTACATGGTAACCGGTCACATCTGTCTCATCCAAAGAACCTTGATAGTCAAAGCCGGTCACCTTGAGTTCCACCTGAGGCAATTTTTCAGTCAGATAAGCCAACATCCCTTGATAATCCTTCCGTTTCAAGGCTCCAAATAGGATTTGAGGACGATATCCTTCCTGCTCTTTTTCTTTAATAAATTCAACCAAGCGAGTCAAGGCAGGGAGGTTATGAGCACCGTCCAAGTAAATCTGAGGATGAATACGCTCCAAACGCCCAGCCCAATGGGTCTGCTCCAATGCCTGTCTTACAGCCCTCTCATTAACAACTTCCGTTTCTTCCCTCATAAAGAGAAGAAACGTTTGTAGCGCCAAGGCCGCATTCTCCTGCTGATAAGCTCCTTCTAAACCTATTTTCAGCTGCGAAATATTTAGTAAAGAACTTGAAAAATCCCCATTCAGCATTGAAAAATCCTGACCTGCCTGATAAAGGTCAACAGCTAAAGAGTCTGCTTTTTTCTGACAAACAAGCCTAGCTTCTGAAGGCAACTTCGCAATCACTGCCTTCTTACCAGCCTTAAAAATACCAGTTTTCTGCTCTGCAATTGCTGCTATACTGTCACCCAGAGTCTCCTGATGGTCAAGTCCGATGGAGGTGATGACAGCAATCTCTCCAGTTACCACATTGGTTGTGTCAAGTAAGCCACCAATTCCCACTTCTAGTAGAACCAAATCCACCTCTTGCTCTCTAAAATAAAGAAAAGCAATCAAGGTCAGCAATTCGAAAAAGGACAACTGGTCATGGGTTCGCAAAAGCGTCTTTTCCATCTCCTTGACCTGCTCAGCCAAACGGATAAAGTCTGAGTCTGCTATAGGTTGTCCATTAATGCAGATTCGGTCATTGATGGAGACGATATGAGGGGAGGTAAAGGTCGCAACTTTTTTGCCATGCCCCATAAATAACTCCCTCATAAAAGCAATGGTAGAACCTTTCCCATTAGTCCCAGTGACGTGGATAATAGGGTAAGACATCTCGGGATTTCCTAACAAATCCACCGCTTCTTGCATTCGGTCCAAGCCTGATCGAAAATTCAAACCAATCCGACTATGAAGCCATTCTTCTACTTCAAACATATACATCTCCTTAATTACAGGTTCAATCAACTGCCTCAATAAAGTCTCATAACTAACAAAAACGAGGCCAGGATTTTCGTCCCGACCTCTTACCTGGTTAGCTAATAACTAGCTACTATGAAGTTAACGTAGGGTAAAACATCCCCCGGACTTACCAGCTCTTTCTTATTTCAAAGAGCTGGGCTAAAAACATCCACTGGATATGCCTGCGTTTCTATTTTCTAGCTCAGGGCTAAAAACGTCCACTGGATGTTCCAACTCTTCCAATTTCTAGGAGTTGGGGTAAAAATGTTCACTGAACATTTTTACTCCTCCATAAAACTATTGAAGACTTCTTCAATCATGTTCCATTCGTCTTCTGAGTCTTCTGGGATTGGTTGCAATTCGCCTTCTGTTCCATCTTCGTTTTCGATGAATGAGTAAGCTTGAATTTCAACTTGTCCGTCTTCGTCTTCTTCTGCATTAACTGGTACTAGGAGAACATAGTTTTTACCAAATTCTTCTTTTCCGTCAATGGTCAAAAGGATTTCAAACAAGGTTTCATTTCCTTGCTCATCTACTAGTGTGATTAGTTCACGTTCTTCGTGGTCGTGGTTATGATCGTGTGACATAGCCTCTCCTTTATATTAAAATTTTCTATCTAAATAATTTTGTAAAATCAGCTGAGCTGCTAACTTATCAATGACTTTCTTGCGTTTATTGCGACTGATATCTGCTTGTTCAATCAACATGCGCTCCGCGGCAACTGTTGTCAAGCGTTCATCTTGATAGTCTACTGGTAAACCAAAAAGCTCTTCTAGCTTTGCTCCGTATGCCTGACTAGCTTCCACGCGCGGTCCGCTTGTATTGTTCATGTTTTTAGGCAAGCCCACTACAAATCGTTCCACCTTGTAAGTACCAACCAACTCCTTAACGCGGTCAAGACCAAATTGGCCTTGTTCCTCATTGATTTGGATGATTTCAAGTCCTTGAGCTGTAAAACCGAGCGGATCGCTGATGGCCACCCCTACCGTTTTTGAACCGACGTCCAATCCCATAATTCTCATAGGTTACAGATCGACTCCTTGTCCTTTAAGGTAGTAGCGGACCAATTCCTCAACGATTTCATCACGCTCATACTTACGGATTTGATTTCGTGCATTATTATAGCGAGGAACGTAGGCAGGGTCTCCACTCAATACGTAACCTACGATTTGGTTAATTGGGTTGTAGCCCTTATCGTTCAACGAAGCATAAACATCAGTCAGAGTCTCGCTAATTTCTTTTTTATTGGAATCATCCAATTTAAAACGTACTGTTTCTTCAGTAAATCCCATTCTAACACCCTCTTTCCTTAGAATAGTACCATTATAGCATAATTCCTTACGCTCTACAATTCAGGCAGTCTATTTATTTGGATTTTCTACTGTTCTGTCGCGCCATTTGCCAGTCTGTCTGCTACATATTGACTCGGTTCATTTTTCAAAAGATTTTCCAAGCCAATATTCTTTAGATATTCAACCTGTGAAGCTTTTTTGATATCTAAAACCTGAAAATCATAAGTAGTTGTTGTTTGAATTTCTGTTTCACTTAGTATCTTCGTCTCAAGTGTAAAACCTGGCAACTTTCGTGCTTCCTGAATCGAGGTATCTTTACCTTCAGCCTCAATGAGGGCTTTTTGAGTAGCCTCTACACCATGCTCAGTTACAAAAGTCTTCAATTCATCGGTAACTGGTCTTTTCTGAATAATAGTCAAACTTAAAAATTGTTTTCCTTTATATGTGACCGTTTGAATCTGCTGACTACCGTCTGTTGACTTCGGTAGCATAAATGTTTTTGTAACTACTGTATTCTTCTCAGCATTCTCTAGGACAGGTAAGGTTGACTGTAATGTCTCAGATTCACTACTAGAGGACGCAGTTGTCGCTTTTTTTTGCCCACATCCAGCAAGCAAGAAAAGTAGTGCAAAACTTGTAATCAGTATTTTTTTCATAATTCCTCACATCATTTTTGAATCAAAAGAGTAAACAAGGCTAGGAAGCACTCCCAGCCTTGATGTTTATAGAGCTGCACGCAAACGTGCTTCTGCATTTTCTACATTACGGACAGAGCGTGGTAGGAAGGCACGAATATCGTCTTCCTTATAGCCAACTTGCAGGCGTTTCTCATCTACAAGGATTGGGCTCTTTAAAATTCTCGGTGTTTCCATAATCAGATTGAGTACTTCATTGACACTCAAATCTTCAATATCCACTCCAAGGGCTTTGGCATAGCGATTTTTAGATGAAACGATGCTGGCTATTCCATTATCTGTTTTGGTTAGAATATCCAGTAATTCTTCCCTCGTAATTCCTTCTTTACCAAGGTTTTGTTCTTTATAACTTAACTGGTGGGCATTGAGCCAGGTTTTTGCTTTTTTACAGCTAGTACAACTTGAGACTGTATAAATTTTAATCATGTACCTACCCCTTTCGCTACATGTTACTATCAGTTTAGTCTATTATACCATAAAAAACATCCGACTTGCGACCTATTTTTAAATTTTTTGACTTTTTTCGTCATTTTCGTACTTTTTTCTTGACAAAATGAAATTTACAGCCATTCTTTATATTTCTTGATATAGATTTTTTTCACAATTGTCACGCTAATCATATACAAAATAATGATGAAAAGTAAAGAGATGAAATAAATCGGTTTTAAAGGAGTGAGATGAAGAAGGCTTGCGAGTGGACTGTAGGGAAGGAAGGTCACAAAGGCTGCAGCCAATAAGGTTGTCACAAGGACTAGCCAAGCTGGACGACTTTGTAAAAAGGGAATTTTGGCTGAACGCAGCATATGGATAACCATAGTCTGTGACCACATGGACTCGATAAACCAACCTGTCTGGAACAAGACAATAAAGCCTACGGCCGACTCTGCTCCATGAACATAGGCATGACCTGTCGTCATGGGTACAATGATAAAATAGAGCAAAATAAAGGTCAAAATATCAAAAGCAGAAGAAATAGGACCCATCCAAACCATGAAACGTGTAATAGACTTGGCTTCCCATGTATGCGGATTTCTCAAAAAATCTTTGTCCACCTTGTCAAAAGGCAAGGCAATACAAGACAAATCATAGACTAGATTTAGGATAATCAAATGGACTGGTGCCATTGGTAAAAATGGTAAAAAGATTCCAGAGACCAATAGGGATAAGATATTTCCAAAATTAGAACTCACTGTCATCTTGATATATTTGGTCATATTAGCATAGACCTTACGCCCTTCAACAAGTCCTTTTTCAAGTACCATGAGATCCTTATCAAGTAGGATAACATCAGCTGTTTCTTTGGCAATATCTACTGCTGTATCAACAGAAATCCCCACATCTGCAACTTTCATAGAAGGAGCATCATTGATTCCATCTCCCATATAGCCGACAGCATGACCATTAGCCTTAAATTGCAAAATAATCCTTGCTTTTTGGTCAGGAGAAAGTTTGGCAAAGACTGTTACCTCCTCTACGGCTTGGGCCAATTCTTGATCACTCATCTGATCAATTTCAGACCCCAACAGCATCTGATTGATATCCAAACCAACCTTTTCACAGACTGCTTGGGTAACTTTTTCGTTGTCTCCCGTCAAAATCTTTGTTTGAACCCCATGTTCTAACAAAGCCTTAATTGCTGGTGCTGCAGATGGTTTAGGAGGATCTAGGAAGGCTAAATAACCAGTTAGAATCATATCCCCTTCGTCATCAACTGTATAGGCATGACCTTCCCTTAAACCTGACTTATAGGCCACTCCCAAGACACGCAAACCTTGTTGATTGAGTTGTCGGACTTCCGCTAATATTTCCTCTCTAATAGTATCTGTCAAGGGAGTAATCACTCCTTGGTATTCCGCATGACTGGAAATCGCAAGCATTTCCTCTAGGGCACCCTTAGTTACCAAACTAACAACTTCGTGTTCATCCTTAACTATAACACTCATCCGTCTACGTTCAAAATCAAAGGGCAATTCATCTATTTTTTGAAAGGTTTGATCTAGATTTTGCAAGAGGGCGTGTTCTTTGGCTTCCTTTTCAGTCCGTTTAATGATGGCTCTGTCCATCAAGTTTTTCAAGCCCGTTTGAAAATAAGAATTGAGATAAGCTCGTCTCAAGACAGTCAAATCCAAGCGTCCGTGGATGTCCAAGGGATATTCTAGAACGATTTCATCTTGGGTTAGAGTTCCTGTCTTATCTGTACACAAGATATCAATCGCCCCTAAGTCCTGTATGGCATTGAGTTTTTTGATAACCACTTTTTCCTTAGCCATGATAATGGAGCCTTTTGCTAGACTGGCCGTGATGATCATAGGAAGCATCTCAGGTGTAAGCCCAACACCAACACTCAAGGCAAATACGCCAGCTTCTAACCAATCTCCATCTGTTAAACCATTGGACAAGAAAACGACGGGCACCATGACCAACATCAAGCGAATTAAGAGCCAAGAGATACTATTCATCTCTCGCTCAAACGAAGTGGGCTCGTCATAGGTGTTCAGAGTCTGCTCAATAGCCCCCATCATGGTATCATCACCAACCGCCAAAACCATGGCCTTGGCACTACCAGATAAGACATTGGTTCCCATAAAAGCCAAGGATTCGGCTTCGAGAAGACTATCAGATTGTTGAACCGTTGCCTTGGTCAAGGCCAATTTTTCAACAGAATCACTTTCGCCTGTCAAGCCAGACTGTTGTACAAAGAAATCGCGCGACTCAAATAAAAGAAGATCTGCTGGAATCATGTCTCCAGCGCTTAATTTAACCACGTCACCTACTACCAAATCATCGATAGGTACTTCTTGGATTTCTCCTTGACGAATGACTGTCGCTGTGTTGACAATCATTTTTGAAAGATTGGTGGCTGCCTTGTCACTGCGGAGTTCTTGGACAAATCGAATGCCTCCAGAAATGAGAACTAGGACAACAATGATAATGGAAGTCGTCGGATCCTCTTGACCTGGTTTTGCCAACCAGACATTGGTCACTAAGGAAATCACGGCGATAACCAGCAAGATGATTGTAAATGGATTGATAATAGATTCGTAAATCTTTTTGAGGATACTGTCTTCTTGGCCTTTGGTAATCACATTTTCGCCATAGAGGTCACGATTTTTTTCGACCTGTTCCTCTGTCAAACCGTTTAAACTGGTATGATAAAAAGTTAGACTCTCGTCTAAAGGGACTTGAATAGCTGTTGCTAATCTTTCTTTTGTTGTTTTCATTGGTTTCTCCTATCTGTATGAATGATGTGTTTCATACACAGAGACCAATCACTTTATAAGGGCAGAACGACACAAATCAGCGATTGGCTGTGTATGTGCGGTTCCGGATGGTCGTCAATTTGCATCGTCTGTCTCCTTTCTTTGTTTTAAACAGTAGAAAATCCCACCATAAAATGGCAGGATTAAAAAACTAAATATCTGTTTTTTCGTTCAAGCTTTAACTCCATAGGGCAATGTAATGAGCTTAGTCTTAGCCTTCGCGACCAAAACTGTTGACCAACGAGTAGTGTCTCCACTGCTTTGCGGTAGTCATCCGTATCCCTATGGTAGCCTCACCTACCGTTTTCGTCTTTCAGTATAAACCTTTAAATTTTAAAAGTCAATCATTTGAATTGTTTGACTCTTAAATGACTATCAACTCTTTTGGAGCCAAGGTCAATAATTCACAACCTGTCTCTGTAATCAAGATATCATCCTCTATACGAACACCGTATTTACCTTCGATATAGATACCTGGCTCATCGGTCAAGGTCATACCTGCCTTAATAGTTTCTGTAGAAGTCTGGCTAAAGTAAGGCTCTTCATGGATATCCAGGCCAATACCGTGCCCAATACCGTGGGTAAAGTAGTCACCATAACCTGCCTCAATGATAATATCACGAGGGATTTTGTCAAAGTCACGGAAACCTAATCCTGCCTTGGCTTGATCGATCAAGGCTTGGTTGGCTTTGAGAACTGTATTGTAAATCTCTGCTTGCTCGTCGCTGACATGCCCCAGATAGATAGTCCGTGTCATATCGCTGACATAGTGGTCATAAAGGCAACCGAAGTCCATGGTAATAGCTTCTCCCAATTCCACTGGTTTGTGCATGGGATGGGCATGGGGTTTAGAAGAGTTAATACCGCTAGCTAGGATAGTATCAAAAGACAAGCCAGATGCTCCTAACTCACGCATGCGGAAGTCAAGGAAGTTGGCAATTTCAATCTCTGTCTTTCCAGGTTTGATAAAGTCAAGCGCATCACGGAAAGCTTGGTCTGAGATAGAACAAGCCTTGCGAATAGCTGCAATCTCTGCCTCATCCTTAATCATTCGAAGACCTTCAACAAACTGAGTTTGCGGAAGCAAGTCCAAACCTGCAAAAGCTGCCTGCATACGGTGGTAATAATAGACCGAAATCTCATCCTCAAAACCAATTCGAAACAAGCCCATGTCCTTAACAATTCCTGCAATGACAGCCAATTCATCGCGGTCAGCCACAATCTCAAACCCACTGGTTTCTTGCTTGGCTGCGATGATATAGCGAGAGTCTGTCACTAAGACCTGACGGTCACGGCTGATAAAAACTGTTCCGTTCGAACCCCAAAAACCAGTCAGGTAATAGACGTTTTTAAGATTATTGATGATAATGCCATCCAGTTCTTTTTCTTGCATTTTAGTGAGAAATGCTTGTACACGTTTATTCATGATGTAACTTTCCTTTCAAATACTGTCCTGTGTAGCTGGCTTCGTTGGCAGCTACTTCTTCTGGAGTTCCCGTTGCGATGATGGTTCCACCACCGACACCGCCCTCGGGACCCAGGTCGATAATATGGTCTGCTGTCTTAATGACATCCAGATTGTGCTCAATGACAAGGACTGTATTGCCATCGTCAACAAAGCGAGCTAAGACTTTAAGCAAGCGAGCGATGTCCTCAGTATGAAGCCCTGTCGTCGGCTCATCCAGAATGTAGAAAGATTTTCCTGTCGAGCGTTTGTGGAGTTCGCTAGCCAACTTCATACGCTGGGCTTCTCCCCCAGAAAGAGTAGTAGCTTGTTGCCCTAGCGTTACATAGCCCAGCCCCACATCCTTGATGGTCTGGAGTTTGCGTTGAATTTTAGGAATGTGTTGGAAAAATTCTACCGCATCGTTGACCGTCATATCCAAGACCTGCGAGATATTTTTTTCCTTGTAGTGAACTTCTAAAGTTTCACTGTTGTAGCGGGTTCCGTGGCAGACTTCACAGGCAACATAAACGTCTGGCAAGAAGTGCATCTCAATCTTGATAATCCCGTCACCTGAGCAGGCTTCACAGCGACCACCCTTAACGTTGAAACTGAAACGACCCTTCTTGTAGCCTCGAATCTTGGCTTCATTAGTCTGAGCAAAGAGATCACGTATATCATCAAAAACTCCCGTATAGGTAGCAGGGTTGGACCTCGGTGTTCGTCCGATAGGGCTTTGGTCAATATCAATCAAGCGGTCTACATGCTCAATCCCTGTAATAGTCTTAAATTTACCAGGCTTGTCTGAATTACGGTTGAGCTTCTGGGCAATGGCTTTTTTGAGGATACTGTTGATTAAGGTAGATTTCCCTGAACCCGATACCCCTGTCACCGCGATGAATTTTCCAAGAGGAAAGCGAGCGGTAACATTTTGCAAATTGTTCTCACGCGCTCCTGTCACTTCGATAAAACGACCATTACCAACACGGCGTTCTTCTGGTACTTGAATGGCACGTTTACCTGACAAGTACTGGCCTGTGATAGACTTGCTGTTGCGAGCCACCTGCTTGGGCGTACCTGCAGCGACAATCTCCCCACCAAAAACACCTGCACCAGGACCAACGTCAATCAGGTAATCCGCCTCGCGCATGGTATCTTCGTCGTGTTCCACCACGATGAGGGTATTACCTAAATCGCGCATCTTTTTCAGACTGGCAATCAGGCGGTCATTGTCTCTCTGATGAAGACCGATTGACGGCTCGTCTAGAATATAAAGGACACCTGATAGGTTGGAACCAATCTGGGTCGCCAAGCGAATACGCTGACTTTCCCCACCCGAAAGGGTTCCTGCCGAACGCGACAGCGTCAGATAGTTAAGGCCCACGTTATTAAGGAAGGTCAAGCGGTCCTTGATTTCCTTGAGAATAGGACGGGCGATGATGGCTTCATTTTCAGACAGGGTCAGCTGGCTCACTAATTCCAAATGATCTGCGATAGACAGGTCTGAAATTTCTCCGATGTGTGGCCCTTGCTGGCCACCCACACGGACAGACAAGGCCTGGTCATTGAGACGATAGCCGTGACAGGTTCCGCAGGTCAGCTCATTCATGTAAAGACGCATCTGGGTGCGGGTGTAGTCACTATTGGTTTCGTGGTAACGACGTTTGATATTATTAACAACTCCCTCAAACGGAATATCGATATCGCGCACGCCACCAAATTCATTCTCATAGTGGAAATGGAATTCCTTGCCATCTGAGCCGTAGAGAATCAAGTTCTTATCTTCTTCTGACAAGTCCTCAAAAGGCTTATCCATATCCACTCCAAAGGCTGTCATAGCTTGTTCCAGCATATTTGGATAATAGTTAGAAGAGATAGGATTCCAAGGTGCTAAAGCTCCCTCACGTAGCGTTTTGCTGGCATCTGGCACTATCAAATCAGTATCCACCTCCAGCTTGATGCCCAAGCCATCACACTCACTACAAGAACCAAAAGGAGCATTGAAAGAGAAGAGACGTGGCTCTAACTCTGGAACAGTAAATCCACAAACTGGGCAGGCATAATGCTCAGAGAACAACAACTCAGAGTCGTCCATGGTGTCGATAATGACATAACCTTCTGCGATACGAAGGGCAGCCTCAATGGAATCAAAGAGACGACTACGGATACCCTCCTTGATAACAATACGGTCAACCACAACATCGATATTGTGTTGCTTGCTCTTAGACAGCTCTGGCACTTCGGTCACATCATAGACCTCCCCATCCACACGGACGCGGACATACCCATCTTTCTGAATCTTTTCAGTTACGCTCTTGTGCTGTCCTTTTTTCTTGCGGATGACAGGAGCTAAAATTTGCAGACGTTGGCGTTCTGGCAATTCCAAGACCTTATCTACGATTTGCTCCACAGAAGAAGCCTTGATAGCCCCATGCCCGTTGATACAGTAAGGCGTCCCCACACGCGCGTAGAGGAGACGCAGATAGTCATTGATTTCAGTCGTTGTTCCCACCGTCGAGCGAGGATTTTTACTAGTCGTTTTCTGGTCGATGGAAATAGCTGGGCTGAGGCCATCAATGGCATCTACATCCGGCTTCTCCATATTTCCCAAGAATTGACGAGCGTAGGCTGACAAACTCTCTACATAGCGACGTTGTCCCTCCGCATAGAGGGTATCAAAGGCCAGACTGGATTTCCCTGAACCTGACAAGCCAGTCACAACAACCAACTTGTCTCGCGGAATCTCCACATCAATATTTTTTAAATTATGGGCACGCGCCCCATGAATGACAATTTTATCTTGCATCTTTGTTCTTTCTAGTCCATTATTGCTTACCATTATACCAAAAAAAGTGAAATTCTATTACCCAAAAGGCTGAATTTATAGTATAATAGTACGGTGTGAAAAAATCTGAAAAATGAGAAAGGATAAGGGATATGAAACAAGTTTTTCTCTCTACAACAACTGAATTTAAAGAGATCGATACGCTTGAACCGGGTACTTGGATCAATCTCGTCAATCCGACTCAAAATGAATCACTCGAAATCGCTAACGCCTTCGATATTGATATTGCCGACCTCCGAGCACCGCTCGATGCGGAAGAAATGTCTCGTATTACCATTGAAGACGAGTATACCCTGATTATCGTAGACGTTCCAGTCACAGAGGAAAGAAATAATCGCACCTACTACGTCACCATCCCGCTTGGTATTATCATCACAGAGGAAACCATTATCACTACTTGTTTGGAACCATTACCGGTCCTCGATGTCTTTATCAACCGTCGATTACGTAATTTCTACACCTTCATGCGTTCGCGTTTTATCTTCCAGATTCTCTATCGCAATGCAGAGCTTTACCTAACAGCCCTTCGTTCGATTGACCGCAAGAGTGAACAAATCGAAAGTCAACTGCATCAATCAACTCGTAATGAAGAATTGATTGAGCTCATGGAATTGGAAAAAACCATCGTCTATTTCAAGGCTTCCCTCAAAACAAATGAACGTGTGATTAAGAAATTGACCAGCTCAACCAGCAATATCAAGAAATACCTTGAGGACGAAGATCTGCTTGAAGACACCCTGATTGAAACCCAACAGGCCATCGAGATGGCAGACATTTATGGAAACGTCTTGCACTCTATGACAGAGACCTTCGCCTCTATCATTTCTAACAACCAGAACAACATCATGAAAACCTTGGCCCTTGTGACCATCGTTATGTCCATCCCAACCATGGTCTTTTCTGCCTACGGGATGAACTTTAAGGATAATGAAATCCCCCTAAATGGCGAACCGAATGCCTTCTGGTTAATCGTCTTTATCGCCTTTGCTATGAGTGTCTCGCTCACTCTCTATCTCATCCATAAAAAATGGTTCTAAGAGGAGTTCCTATGTCTCAGATTGATCTACAAAAATTAACAAAGAAAAACCAAGAGTTTGTCCACATCGCTACCCAACAATTCATCAAAGATGGGAAAACAGATGCTGAAATCAAAACTATTTTTGAGGAAGTTATTCCCCAAATCCTTGAAGAGCAAGTCAAAGGTACGACTGCTCGCTCCCTCTATGGCGCACCAACTCACTGGGCGCATAGCTTCACTGTCAAAGAGCAGTACGAAAAAGAGCATCCAAAAGAAAATGATGATCCAAAACTCATGATTATGGATTCAGCCCTTTTCATCACTAGCCTCTTTGCTCTCGTCAGCGCCCTCACAACCTTCTTCTCAGCAGATCAAGCTATCGGTTACGGTTTGATTACCCTCCTATTAGTTGGACTGGTTGGTGGATTTGCCTTCTACTTGATGTACTACTTTGTTTACCAATACTATGGACCAGATATGGACCGCAGTCAACGTCCACCTTTCTGGAAATCTGTACTGGTTATCCTAGCTTCTATGTTCCTTTGGTTGCTTGTCTTCTTTGCAACAAGCTTCCTACCAGCTAGCCTTAACCCAGTACTTGCTCCATTGCCACTCGCTATTATCGGAGCAGCCCTCCTAGCCCTTCGCTTCTATCTCAAGAAACGCTTGAACATCCGCAGCGCAAGTGCAGGACCAACACGTTATTAAGAAGAATCATAAAAGCAACTGCAGGCGCGGTTGCTTTTTTGCTACTTTCTTGATTTAAAAGCATTCTTCTGAAATCCCACATAGCTTTCTCTTATCTTTTGTGATAAAATAGGCTCATACTCAATGAAAATCAAAGAGCAAACTAGGAAGCTAGCCGCAGGCTGTACTTGAGTACGGCAAGGCAAAGCTGACGTGGTTTGAATTTGATTTTCGAAGAGTATCAATCTATTTCTAGGAGGATGAGATATAGTTTCTACTATTGGTATTGTTAGTTTATCTAGTGGCATTATCGGAGAGGACTTTGTCAAACACGAAGTGGACTTGGGTGTCCAACGTCTCAAGGACCTGGGACTCAATCCTATCTTTTTGCCCCATTCGCTAAATGGATTAGACTTTATCAAGAACCATCCTGAAGCTCGTGCAGAGGATTTGATGCAAGCCTTTTCTGATGATAGCATCGACATGATCCTATGCGCCATCGGTGGAGACGACACCTATCGTTTGTTACCCTATCTTTTTGAAAATGACCAACTAGAAAAAGTTATCAAACAAAAGATTTTTCTTGGTTTCTCAGATACAACCATGAACCACCTTATGTTGCATAAACTAGGTATTAAAACTTTTTATGGTCAATCCTTTTTAGCAGACATTTGTGAATTGGACAAGGAAATGCTGACCTATAGCCTTCACTACTTTAAAGAATTGATCGAGACGGGAAGAATCTCAGAAATCCGCCCCAGTCACGTTTGGTATGAGGAACGAACCGACTTCAGTCCCAAGGCTCTAGGAACACCTCGTGTCAGTCATGAAAATACTGGTTTTGAACTGTTGCAAGGAAATGCCCAGTTCGATGGAGAAATCCTCGGTGGTTGTCTCGAATCCCTCTACGATATCTTTAACAACTCTCGATACGCAGACAGCACGGAGCTCTGCCAAAAGTACAAACTTTTCCCTGACTTATCAGACTGGGAAGGAAAGATTCTCTTGCTAGAAACAAGCGAAGAAAAGCCTGAGCCAGAATATTTCAAAAAGATGTTGCAGACTTTAAAGGAAACTGGGATATTCGCGGTCATCAGTGGACTCCTGGTCGGAAAACCTATGGATGAAACTTTCTATGACGACTATAAAGAGGCACTACTGGATATCATTGACAGCAATATCCCGATTGTCTATAATCTGAATATCGGCCACGCAACTCCAAGAGCCATTGTCCCCTTTGGCGTTCACGCCTATGTAGATACAAAGGAGCAAATCATTCGCTTTGACTATAACAAAAAATAAATAGTTTCTCTATTTTTATGCTTTTGTATTGGTTTTCGTTACAATTTGTATCTGAATTTATTGCATTTCGCTAATTTCTATGATATCCTTTTAAAGGAGGTGTATATGACAAAACAAAAAATTAATCGAATCGTAGGTTCTATTGGTGCCTTTATTGGAATTATAGTATTTATTGCCTACATACCTCAAATTATCGCTAATTTACAGGGAAATAAAGCTCAACCATTTCAACCTTTATCAGCTGCAATATCTTGCTTAATCTGGGTTATTTATGGATGGACAAAGGAACCTAAGAAGGATTGGATACTAATCATTCCAAATTCAGCTGGTGTTATTTTAGGTGGAATCACTTTTCTGACTTCACTCTAACCAATCTAATAGTATATATAAAAAGCTGGGAAAAATTTCTCAGCTTTTTTCTATATTCTCAGATATGCTAGTTACCTGTACACACTAGTGACCGCTTTTCCATTCACAATCATTCTCGTGGTCATCAACTAGCCCTGCTGCTTGTAGAAAAGACAAGACAGCGACTGGGCCTGTGAACTTGAAACCTCGTTTTTTGAGATCTTTGGCTAATTTTTCAGACAAAGGTGTTTTAGCTGGGGCTTGGCGGTAATCGGGAACATCGTTAACGACAGTTTTCCCCTCAACAAAAGACCAAAGATAGGCATCAAAAGAGCCGTACTCTGCCTGTAGTCGTAGAAAGGCTTGGGCGTTAGCGCGTGTAGCAAAAATTTTCGCTCTATTTCGAATGATGGCTGGATTCTCCAGCAAGTCTTCCAGTTCGGTGTTGGTCATCTCTGCGACTGCGTGAATTTGATAGCCATGAAAGGCTTCTCGGAAAGCTTGACGTTTGTTTAGCACCGTTTCCCAAGATAGGCCTGCCTGATATGTTTCCATACACAATAACTCAAACAATGCTTGCTCATCATGGAGGGGCTGACCCCACTCCTCATCATGATAGGCAATGTAGAGCGGATTGGTCATCTTGACCCACGAACAACGTTTTGTCATGCTCTGCTCCTATTTGACCAACATTTTAAGGGCCGACTTGATATAGTTCTCAGCTGTATCTGTCGTTCCTTCAAAGAATTTCTTGATTTTCTTGAGCTCAGTTGCCTTGTATCCTAACGCTAACATGGCTTCCATAGCTTCTTCCAGTTCTTGGTTTTCAGCGCTTGCTTGCACTGCCACCTTAGCAGGAAGGTCATCTCCTGCAACTACTACCTTGCCTTCCAAGTCCAGCACCATCTGCTGGGCTGTTTTCTTGCCAATTTTAGGGAACTTGGTCAAGTAGGTGATGTTCTTGGTTTCGATGGCTTGAACCAAACCAGCATTGTCATCAGCAGCGATAATAGCAAGAGCTGATACAGGACCAATCCCAGAGACCGAAATCAGACTAAGAAAGAGCTTTTTCTCATCTTCTGAGCGAAATCCATAAAGCAGATGGACATCCTCACGTACGACCTGATGCACATAAATTTGAACTTCTTGTTTAACCTGACCTGAGTAGGCATAGGGATTGGCCACATGCAGGATATAACCAATACCGTTGGTTTCAAGAACAATGTATTTGGCAGTGATTTTGGTAATAATTCCTTTTAAATATTCGTACATAGTTTTCCTTTTAGTTTAATATTTCCCCAACTCACGGAGACTGGTGTGATTTTCCTGAATGCGTCGGAACATCTTTTCCATATCCGACTTGGTAAAATGCACCAAAACAGGACGTCCGTGGGGACAGTTGTAGGGATTGTCACATTGAGAAAGCTGATAGAGGAGCTGTCTAGCTGAATGGTCATCGATACGGTGATTGGCCTTGATAGATCGCTTGCAGGACATCATAATAGCCAGCTCTGCTCGATATTTCTTGATAGAAACTTCCTTGGTCAAGAGTAGCATATCACACATCTCATAGATGCCTGATTCAATCTCTTCTTCTGCCATCCAAATAGGATGTTCACGTAAGATGAATTGATTTTCTCCGTACTCTGCTAGAAAGACGCCCACTTCCTCTAAAAGTGCCATTCTTTCCTTGAGACGCAGGGCATCATCCGCTGGAAATTCAAAGATGTAGGGCACTAGGAGTTGCTGTTGACTTTGGTCAACATCACCAATGCTTTCACGGTACTCCTCGTACTTAACCCGTTCCTGAGCCGCATGTTGGTCTATGATGTAGAGCCCATCTCGCCCTTGGGCAAAGAGATAAGTCCCATGCATCTGTCCGAAAAATTCCAATTCTGGGAAGCTGGATGATTCTTCTCGCTCCAGCTTGTCATAAGCCTTATCAAGACTAGCTAGATCTAGCTCTGGATGGTCTAGTTGCTCATAGTTAGCAGGCTTTCTCTCTGCAAAATGCAGTTTTGCTGGCTTGGTTAGCTGATCCAAGGTTTCCTTGGCAAATAAAGTCAAATCCTGTCCTTCATCAGTCAATTCTACCTGATAATCAGCCACCTCAGCTTGACTAGGTCTTGACGGCTCACTTTTCTCATAGTAGAGCGTATTTTCTTTGAGTGGGAGAATAGTTTGCTCCACCTTCTCACGATTGCGCACAGTAGATTTGGCAAGATTTTCCAAGGCATCAGGTATCAAAGTTTGTTCCTTAAGACTGTTTGCAATAGCTTCTGAAACCAGGGTCATCAGTTCTTTTTCCTTGGAAATCCGCACCTCTTGCTTGGTTGGATGCACATTGACATCCGCTAGATAAGGGTCGATATGAATGTGAATGACAGCCAGTGGAAAACGACCTACCATGAGCTTACTACCATAGCCGTCAAGAATAGCACGATTGAGTAAAAAGTTCTTGATATAACGACCATTGATAAAAAGACTGATATAGTTGCGGTTGGCTCTAGTTAACTCAGGCAAGGACACAAAGCCAGAAATTTCGAAGTCTAAGTCAGAGTTCTCAATTTCAATCATCTTCTTTGCACTCGCCAAACCATAAATCCCTGCGATAGCTTGGCGCAGTTGACCAGTTCCTGCTGTTCGCGTCATTTCCTTGCCATCACTGATTAAACTAAACGAAATTTCAGGATGGGCTAAGCCCAGACGGTTGACAATATCAATGATATGAGACAACTCCGCTTGCTGGCTCTTCATATACTTGAGGCGGGCAGGCGTGTTGAAAAAAAGGTCCTCCACACAAACCTTGGTTCCCACAGGACTAGTCGCTGGGATGACTTCTTCAACTTCTCCCCCACGCGCGACTAACTTGGTTCCATGACTAGCACCATCCACCGCCGTCAACAGAGTCAAGACACTAACAGACGCTATAGAAGGCAAGGCTTCACCACGAAAACCAAGCGTCCGAATTCGAAAAAGATCTGCTTGATTTTTTATCTTACTGGTCGCATGGCGACGCAGAGCCAGCTCTACCTCATCGTGGGCAATTCCATGACCATTATCTGTGATTTGAATTTTCTTGAGACCAGCTTCCTCAATCTCAATGATAATCTGACTAGAGCCCGCATCAATGGCATTTTCTACCAGCTCCTTAACAACGCTAGCTGGACGCTCGATAACCTCTCCAGCCGCAATCTGGTTTGCCAGCACCTCTGGCAATTCAATAATATGAGACATCTTTCAGCCCCTTTCTGTATCTATTTTCCTAGAAATTGATTAGTGCTATTATACCATATTTCAGAAAGGACAGAAAAGCTCCACCACATAGGAGCCAAATCCCTCCACATAAACAAAGTCCCTTGTCAGGTGTCGTAAAATAGTGTTTAATAAAGGTGTACAAGAAGTGATCACAATTTTGTATGAAAAACAAGGAGAGAAATTTATGAAAGTAGAACTACAGATTAGTGAAACTTACGAAGAGGAAAAGCTGATTGTTCAAGCACCTCAGCCGACAGATAAAATCCAGAAAGTCATCGAGTTCGCAGAAAATCTGGATCTAACAGAAAAAATCAAAGGGAAAATCGATAATCAAGTCTATCTCGTTGAGATTGGTAAGATACAACGCTTCTATATCGAGAATCGGAAGGTTCTAGCAGAAACGGCTAGTCAGACCTACACCATTGATTTACGGCTCTATCAGATCCTTGAACTTTTGCCAAGCAATTTTATCCAAATTTCCCAATCAGAACTCATCAATATCAACTCCATCTCTCATCTCAAGCTCACGCCCAACGGTCTGGTTGAAATTTTCTTGAAAAACGAAAGCTTCACCTACTCTTCACGTCGTTACCTAAAAACCATCAAGGAGAAATTAGAACTATGAAAAAACAAGTATTTCACGACGCAACCGCCGGTGTCCTCATCGGCCTCATCCTCTCTATCCTCTTTTCATTCATCTACGCCCCAAACACCTACGCCCCACTGAGTCCCGAGTCTCTGATCGGGCAAGTGATGGTGCAATATCAGGTTCACGGTGCCTTGGTCTTGCTCTACTGCACACTTATTTGGGCAGCTATCGGTATTCTCTTCAACTTTGGCAAGCGATTATTCAGCCGTGACTGGAGCTTGCTCCGTGCGACTCTGACTCATTTCTTCCTCATGCTGGCTGGCTTTGTCCCACTAGCAACCCTAGCAGGTTGGTTCCCCTTCCACTGGAATTTCTACCTCCAGCTCATTATCGAGTTTGCAATTGTCTACCTCATCATTTGGACTATTTCCTATAAAAGAGCATCAAAAAAAGTAGACCATATCAATCAACTCTTGGAGCATAGAAAGTAAGAGTTCTGATAAAACTTCCTAGGATAAAAAAAGCCAAGCCGAAGCTTAACTTTCCAAATCATACAAATCTGCGATAATCGCTGCGACACGTTTGATATCTCCCAGCATGCCTCGCATTTCAAAATCAGCCAATACAGGGAAACCAAAACGTTGACTGTATTGCTTAGCTGTCAGGCAGTATTGGTTATTAAAGTTACGATTTCCTGAACCAACCACACCAAAACACTTACTAGCATTGTCACCATAGGCGATAAAATCCCCCACCGGTGTCGTCAATATCTCAACATCTCCGTTATCCACGCCATTCCCACCTTCAAGGTAGGTCGGCAGAAAAGTGACGTAAGGATGGTCCATTTCATAAAAATCTTGGCCTTCCTTGACCAAATCCTTGATATGAATCTTTTGAACCTCAATCCCCTCGTACTGGGACAAGAGATAGTCTTTCAGGCGTGTCACAAAACTCTCGGTATTCCCACTCAGACTGATATAAACTAAAGAAATTGTCTTCATATTTACCTCCATGATTTTATCTATAATCGAAAAATAACTACCAAGATTGTAACTTGATAGTTATTTTTTGTCAATACTTAGGCAAGTTCTTCTGTTTCCTCTTCTTCTGCCGAGGCTTTCTGTTGACGCCAAATCTTATAGAAAACAAGGGCTAGGAAAAGAACATTGATGACGATAGAGAGAATGCTAACGGCTTGTGAAATAACACTTATCCCTAAACGCATTGTTTCATCGTGAACTAACTGCACAGCGTCCTGTAAACCAACATAGCCATAAATCGAACCAATAATGGCTAGCAAAACATAGCCGACATAAGTATAGTTTGCATATTGCAAATTCTTACGAACAAGGAAGACAATCGCTACTACCACTAAAATAGCAGATAGCACAATCAAGGCCATATTAAAAATAGAATGAGTTGATTCTGCTACTCTATAGGTGTAATTAAGCTGGTCTTCTAATTGCTGAGCACTGACCCCTGCAACTTGTTTCTGAGCGGCACGAAGAGCTTCTTTGCTAGGTAAGGGACTCAACATTCCAAACAGAGACATTGCTGAAATAAGAGCAGACAAGATTAGCAAGACCCATAGATAAATCGGTTTCTTTTTCATGATAGAACCTCCTGATATTATTATTTATATTATAACACCTTTTGTAAGGGAATACAAATCTTATAGTATAGTTTCTACCTGTTTTCTGTAGGCTTTGGGAGACTTTCCGCACAATTTTCGGAACACTTTATAGAAATATCCAACGTTACTGTAACCAACAGCATAACAAATATCTTCGATACTGTCACTAGTTGAAAGCAAAAGTTGTTGGGCAGCCTTAATGCGTTGTTTGTTTAGTAGATAGGCGAAGATTGAATTTGTTTAAGCCTTACAGTAAAACAATCTAACCATCTACTATTAACAAATCTATAAAAAATTTAGTTTGACAAACAAACAATAACATTTTCTCCCCATTTACAATCCCATCAAACCGTGGTACAATGAGAATTATGAAAAATTTATCAGGAGACAGTTCATGAAAAAATCTATCTTAACTACACTGCTTTTCGCAGTTCTTTACTTCCTCTGCATGGGGATTGGTGTCCTTTTGGGCAATCTCCTCGACCAAACTGGAAACATGTTTTATGCGCCTGCCTTTACTGCCCTTGTCGGCGGTAGTGTCTATATGATCTTGATCGCAAAAGTTCCGCGCTTTGGAGCCATTACAACTATCGGCCTTGTCATGGCCCTCTTTTTCTTGGGAACTAAACACGGTGCTGGTGCCTTCCTTCCTGGAATTATCTGTGGCCTCCTAGCAGATGGAGTAGCTCATTTAGGAAAATACAAGGACCAAACAAAGAACTTCCTTTCTTTCGTTATTTTCGCTTTTAGCACATCAGGACCAATTCTACTCATGTGGATTGCACCCCAAGCCTATATGGCAACCCTTCTAGCAAGAGGAAAATCCCAAGAATATATCGACCGTATCATGGTCGCGCCAAACCCTGGAACCGTTCTTCTATTTATCGCAAGTATTGTCATCGGAGCCCTATTAGGTGCTTTGATTGGACAAGCCTTAAGTAAAAAATTTGCACAGAAAATCTGATTACTAAAAAAGAGCCACGCGGCTCTTTTTTATTTATGGCTCAATTTTTTGGTCAAGAAATCTCCCAAGAATTGGATTACAAAAATAATCAAAATGATAATGATGGTTGCCAAGATGGTCACATCGTGATTGTAGCGGTTAAATCCATAAGCGATGGCCACGTTACCGATACCTCCAGCTCCAACCGCACCGGCCATAGCTGTTTCCCCAACAAGGGAAATCAAGGTCACAGTCGTCACACGAATCAAATCTGGAAGACCTTCTGATAGGTAAACACCTACGATATCCCAGAATGTCGCTCCGCTAGCTTGAGCCGCCTCAATGACACCGCCATCCAATTCAGCCAAGACAACCTGTACCTGACGGGCAAAGAAGGCAAAGACTGCAAAAGAAAGTGGCACAAGGGCTGCATTAGGCCCGATACTAGTCTTAACAATCAAGTGAGAAAGTGGAGACAAGATTGCCAAGAGGATGATGAAAGGAACAGCACGGAAAATAGAGGTAATCTTATCCAAAATCCAGAAAACGACCTTATTCTCCAAAACACCACCTGGCGCTGTCAAGACGAGAAAGAGACCTGCCACTAACCCCAAGAACCCTCCGATGATGAAAGAAAGAACTGTCATATAAAGGGTTAGGTAGATGGCTGTTCCCCAGCCTGCTTGACCAGCCCAGCCCATTTTATAGACATTTGGTAAATAGGTTTGAATCAATGATTCCATCTTACTGTCCTCCCTTCAATACTTTTAACTGCACACCAGCCTGACGAATGGCTTCCTGGGCACCTGCTAGCGCTACTTTTTCACCCGACAAGACCACAACCAATTCTCCAACAGGAGTGCCATCGAGGATTTCGATATTCCCATAGAGGATATTAGCTGTTACTTGATATTGCTTGTACAATTCATTCAAAAGCGGCTCGTCTGTTGAAGCACCTGCGTACTTGAGTTGCACCAAGAGGCTGTTTTCAGACAAATGTTCCACGATTTCTTGCTTCTCAATCTTAACCATGGCTTCATCAATACCTGTGGCTGTTGAGATAAAGTCTTGGGTCAGGGGTTGTTTAGGGTTTGAGAAGATTTCAAGGACACTTCCCTCTTCAATCAAATGCCCATCCTGCATAACTGCAACACGGTTGGCAATGTCTTTGACAATCTGCATTTCATGCGTAATCAAGACAACTGTCAAGCCTAATTTTTGGTTCAAATCTTGTAACAAGGCCAAAATCTGCTTGGTTGTCTTCGGATCAAGGGCAGAAGTTGACTCGTCTGAAATCAAGATTTTTGGATCATTAGCTAAGGCACGCGCAATGGCTACACGCTGTTTTTGCCCACCAGATAGTTGTGAAGGGTAGTTTTCAGCACGGTCTGCCAAACCAACCAAGTCCAACAACTTAGCTACTTTAGCCTTCTTTTCTTCCTTGCTGAGTCCAGAGTGTTTAAGGGCAAAGGCTACATTCTCCTCTGCTGTCTTTTGGCTCATCAGATTGAAATGCTGGAAAATCATTCCGATATCTTGACGTTTACGACGCAACTGCTCGGCCGTCAAGGTGACCTTACCATCAAAAATCACATCGTCGTCAATGGTAATTTTCCCTGCAGATGGTTTTTGCAAGAGGTTAATCACCCGTACAAGGGTTGATTTCCCTGCTCCAGAATATCCAACGATTCCGTAGATATCCCCTTCTTGGATGTGAATAGTCACATCCTTGACCGCTGTGATCGTTCTCTTCTTTTGATGAAAAGTCACATCGATCTGATCTAACTTGATAATGTCTCTACTCATAGCTTCTAATCAGCTCCTCTACTAATTCAATATGGGTGTAGTAATCGGCGATTCGCACATTTTCATCTCCACCGTGGTCTCGACTATTGGCATTTCCTAAACCGAAGGCCACCATTGGCACCTCTAAGGCATCAAATACCGTATGCATAGGCCCTGTCCCAGCTGTCGTCGGCAAGACCGAAACTCCCTGTGGATAGAATTTCTTGGCCAACTCGATTACGTTGAGAATGGCTGGCGCGCTCATATCGCTTCGATAGCTCATCTCTCCCAAGGTATAGTATAATTCTACCTTATCAAAGCCATTTTTGTCTAGCTGTTTCCGAATTTTTTCCAGAACATCATGCGGTTCTAGACCAGGAACCAAACGAACCTCTAGCTTAGCACTGGCTTCTGCAGGTAATATCGTTTTGACTCCTTGTCCTTGATAACCTGACTGAATCCCTTCGATATTAAGGGCTGGCTCGAAAAAGAAACGTTTTAGAAAGGCTGCACGGTCCTCTTGTAAAAGAGGCAATTCCAAACCATAAATCTGGCTGATTTCCCCTGGATTGCGTTGGGCATAGGTATCCACCAAGGCTAACTCGCGTTCATTTGGCTCTTGTACATCATCGTACAAACCTTCAACCAAGATACGGCCATCTGTGGCACGAAGAGACTGTAGGGCTTGAAGGAGGTACCAGGGAGCTGACTCCACAACCCCACCATAACTCGAATGGATATCGACATCAGCGCTTTTTACCTTGGCATCAAAGGTCACAATCCCCTTATTTCCACCAGAAATTTCTAGCTGTTCCAAGGCATTTTTGGTCCCTTGTTCCCAGACCAACAAATCCGCTCCACGGAGTTTGTCCGCATGTTTTTCCAAATACTTATCCAGGTCTGTCGAAGCCGATTCCTCCGCACCCTCCATGATAAAACTAATATTGACAGGCAAATCATCATGGTCCTGCATGTATTTTCTCAAAGCACTCAAACGAGCTGTGATATGACCCTTGTCGTCGTCAACCCCACGCCCATACATAAAACCATTGCGCACCGAAAGAGTAAAAGGCTCCTCTGTCCACACCTGATCCCCATCCGCTGGCACAGTGTCATAGTGGTTATAGAAAATCAAGGTTTTTGCATCTGGGCGCGAACTCTTGAAATGCGCCATAACAAAGGGCGCCGTATAAGTCTCATCAATCTCCACTTTAGCACCAACACGCTTGAAAATCTCACCCAGATAATTTGCGACTTCCTTGAGTCCAACCTGCTGGGCAAAGACCGACTTCTTAGAAATCAAGGTACGCAAAACCTCAAAATAATGCTGGGCTACATGATCATTTTCAAATTTTTCAATTTGTTCTTGTTCGCTAGGAAAAACCATATTCTCTCTACCTTTCTATGAACTACTTTTTTTGACAATCCCTGCTCTATACAAAAGCAAGAGGTGGAATTCTCTCTCCCACCTCCCTGTTTCTTATTACCAAACTGGTTGATCCAAACCGTCTGATGTTTCTTCGATAACTTTTTTCACTTCATCTGTATGGTAAGCTGCAACAACTTTCTTGATAGCATCAGCCTTAGGTGATGATTCCCAATCTTTTTTCGCAACGATGATGTTGTACCATTGTTTTGAATTTTCATCAGCTTGTTCTTTGAAAAGTGCTTTCTTGTAGTCCAATTTTGCTTCTGTAACGAAGGTATTGTTTACAACGGCAGCATCAACTGATGACAATGAACGAGCTGTTTGGCTAGCATCCAATTCAGTGATTTTCAAGTTCTTTGGATTTTCTTTGATGTTAGCAACTGTTGCAAGAGCAGTTCCAGAAACATCCAATTTAATCAAGCCAGCTGATTGGAGCAAGTAAAGCGCACGGCTTTCGTTTGTAGCGTCATTCGGTACAGAGATTTCTCCGTTTGCTGGGATGTCTTCTACTTTAGTGTACTTGTTGTCACTTCCGTTCAAACCTGAGTAAAGACGGATTGGAGAGATGTAAGTATCTGCAATCGCTACAAGGTCTTTTCCGTTTTCTTTGTTCCAGTTGTTCAAGAAGTTATAGTGTTGGAAAGCGTTCAAATCTACTTCGCCATCAGCAGTTGCCTTGTTTGGTTGTGAGTAGTCTGTGAACTCTGTAAATTCCAAAGTAATACCGTCTTTTTTAACTAATTCTTGGACTTTATCCCAACGAGCTTCTTCAGAACCGCTACGGTTCACTGTTGCGATTTTGATAGTTGTTGCATTGTCTGCTTTCTTTTCTGAGTTTCCGCAAGCTGCAAGAGCCAAACCTGCGACTGTAGCAAGGGCTGCTACACCAAGCCATTTTTTAATTTTCATGATTCTTTCTCCTTAAAAATAATACCGTACTAGTATCTCACAATTTGTTTGATTTCACAAATTGTTATTAGATAGTCAGATATATAGTTTAAAACTATATCCCTAAAAACTGAGAAATCACCCACTTTACTCAGAATGGATGATTTCAAGAAATTATTTAATATCTGCTTCTGCTGGTAGATAAGTATCGCCGAAGAATTGTTTAGACAGTTTTTCAAGAGTTCCGTCTTTGTAGAGTTCTTGGATGCGTTTGTCCACAAATGTTTTCAACTCATCTTGACCTTTGGCAAGAAGTGGGTAAACGTAAGGTTGTTGGTCACTTGGAAGTTCGATAACTTTCAAGTTGTCCAATCCTTGGTTCTTGATGACTGTTTCAACACCGATTTTATCAAAAATCTTGTAGTCAAACTGACCATCGCTCAAGCGTCCCATGATTTGTTGGAAGTCTGCTCTAGTGTAGTTAAGGACAGTTGGATTATCTGAATGTTGTTTGTTGTAGTCTTCTAACTGTTTAGCAGATGTTGTCCCTTGAACAACTTCTGTTGATTTTCCACCGATATCATCAAGTGATTTGATGCTAGAGTCGTCCTTCTTCACTACAAGAACGTTAGGGTTTTTAGCAGTTGGGGCTGCGTAAAGGTATTTTTCAGCACGTTCTTTAGTGTAGCTGATGTTGTTAACGGCCATTTGGTAACGGTCAGCATCAAGTCCTGCAAAGACTCCTGACCACTCTGTCTTCTCAAACTTGACATCATACTTATCAGAGTCTTTAAAGATAGCGCGAACCACTTCAATTTCGTAACCAGTCAATTCACCATTTTCTTCATAGTTGAATGGTTTTGGTGAAGCATTGGTTGCAACGATAATTTCTTTCTTGCTAGCTGCTTCTTCTTTCTTAGCACCACCTGAGCAAGCTGCTAGTACACCTGCAGCAACAAGCCCTAGAGCAGCAAGAGATGAGTATTTAACGATTTTTTTCATTTCATTTCCTCCAAAATAGAATACCTTATAATCTTAACAGAAAAAGACCATTTGCGCCATTATATGATATCTATCTCTGTGATAAATTTTCTTTATGGCTCATTTAAAATAGTAAACGCAGGACGGCAATCAAGACCACTCCAAAGAGAACTGTTCCGACTAGATTACGATAGCGAAAGGCTACCCAAGCTGTTGGAAAGACTGCCAAGAAGTCTAGCCATTTGATTTGAGGAAGACTGCCAACCTTGCCTGTCACTACACTTGAAAGAATCAAGGCAAAGATAATAGAAACGGGCAAGAACTTCAAAAAACGTTCAACAATCGCAGGCAAGCCCTTATACTTAACCAAGATGAAGGGAATCATACGGGGAATCCAAGTCACAAGACCAGAGAAAATAACTGCTAGTAAAAGATACTTACTGACCATCTAAAACCACCCCCATTGTACAACCAAGTAGCGTCGCAAACAGAACAGCTAGTGACTGAGACACCACTGTCAAGAGTAAAAAGAAGGACACCGCAACAACTGCTAGGATAATGAGCAGATTGCGGACAGGAATCCGTCTTTGCATAATCTGGAATTGCGAAGCAAAAATGCCGATGAACATCCCAACTAGGGCAAAATCTAAACCAAAGATTTCTGGATTTGGCAGCAGGCCACCCAGAGCCGTTCCGACTACTGTTCCCACAAACCAGGCCACATAGCTGTTAAGATTGTTTCCGTGCATCCACATAGGATTGACCTTGTCTGCATGGGCCAATTCACCCATCAAAACACCATAAGTCTCATCCGTCAAGATACTAGACATACCGATATTGTGCCAGAGATTAGTATGACGGAAATAGGTTGACGCATGCAAACTCAACAAAAAGAGACGCAAATTAATCAAAAAAACCGTCATAGCAATAGCTGCCACAGGTGCTTGAACCGCAATTAGTGCCAGCATGGCAAACTGGGCACTCCCAGCATAAACAAAGAGGCTCATCAAGCCCATCTCAACAGGTGTCACATAGGGCGCACCAATAATCCCACAGGCCAGGCCTATACTGACATAACCAAGGGCCGTTGGCATAGCTGCCTGCGCCCCCTCCCAAAATCCTTTTTCTTTCATCTTTCTCCTCATATTATCTTAATAAATGGGCTGAATCAGTTCCAGCCACAGCATGGACTATTATAACACATTCAGGAAAGAGAAAAAAGTCTGCTGATTGTAATCAGACAGACTCCATTTTATTCCATAGTATCAAAAGCGAGACTTGGTTTGGCATTGAGATTCAAGCCTTGCTTATATTCTTTTTCATTTTAGATTCATGCATTATATAACCGTTAATACCGTATTTTATAATAAATCATATCTTAAAAATACCAGACCACACTATTCCCTGCTTGTATTTAGCTTCTTTCTTTTGTACAAATTTTGCTAAATCTAATAACTCTGTCGGTGGTTCACCTTTAAAGCCCAACAATTCTTTAGAGACGGCAAATGAGAGACGTACAGCTAACAAATCTTCACTAGTACTAGAGAACTGTTTCGCTGTTTCTAGCAATTGCTTCCTAAATTCTTCCGTCAAGCTAATTTCTTTATTATTGTACAGGGAATGAATTAGAATTTGTAACTGACTTTGCTTTTCCATCGTTTACCTCATTTTATCTAGGACGCCAAGGACCGTATTGCCCCCAACCATCTACTATAACATTTGTAGTATGTTCCCAAGTAGAAATATATTGTACAGTCTTCCATTTATTAGTTTTTGTGTTATAGTAAAAATCGTAAGGTGCTGCTCTGTATTTATAAACCCAATAGTTATCTGAGTCATCCACGGAATCATAAGTTAGGACAACAGTTCTATCTTGAATTCGAGCACTGGATTCTGCTTCTTCGACAGAAGGACTATTAGCAAACACAGTTGTTGTGTTCAATGCTACTGTATTTAAGAAAACAAAGCTAGTTAGGATAATTCCCGTTTTTAGTATAAATTTAGCTTTCATAGTTAGTTACTCCTTCCCAATAAGTAATATGACATAAATATAAACCATCATTTCCTAATATCAATTGCTAGTTTGAACTTTGATTATAGGAAAATCTTTCTCCATTTATAAACCACTTCTGCGACCTAGGATTTGCTTTAAATGTTTTACAAGGACAGTATAACACAGAAATTGGCTTATTTTAGAAAATCGCATATTTGATATTTTTTCTTATAGAAATTTCAGATTTGCGATTTTAGCAGATTTGATTATTTCACTGGTATAATAAAGTTATTACTAATTAAGGAGTGGAGCAACTATGAAGAAACAAATTTTAACATTATTGACAATCGTTGCTGAGATTATTATCTTTTTCCCATTTCTAACTAATCGATAAGTTCTTTGTATTGCTGCAAACGTAATTCAAAAAGGGCTATCAATTGTGGATTTTCTAATACTTGCAGAGATTGGAGATAGCTTTCAATCTCTTTTTGATTGCTTCCTTTGGTTTGAAGGAAAATCTTCATTTTCTTTAAAAACTGCCACAATACTTTTTCAAAAACATCGTATGGACGAAGCATGCTCTCTAGCTCAGCTTCAAAAATTGGGATATAAGAGAAAAGTTTACGCTCCATGAGTTCTGATATAATATTCAGAAATCCACTTTTCATATACAATCGATTATGTACCAACTCTTTAAATTCCCTAGATTTCTCAATTAAAGCGGTTGATAAAAATATCAAATCTTGATTACTCAAGAAAGGCATTGTATTGCAAAAAAGATAGAGTTCAAACCAGGTCCAAGACTCAATAGCATAGAGATAGATGGTCAGAAACTCCCTATCCTCATCTGTTAGCGGATAGCTCTTATTTAAGGAATGGAGTGCGTTTTTAATTACAATAGCATTCAAACGGCGATAGGTCTCTGCTATCTGTTCTTGCTCGACTTCCTCCAACAGTTGCTCTAAGCCAGCGATATCTTGATGGGCAAAGCGATCCACAACCCTTCTACCAATTCGCATATGTGGGGATTCTTGATAGTTGTTGAGCTTGTGCCCAAACTCATCAAAATTCATATTGATTCCTTGGATGGCTAAGATCAGCTTGTCCGCAGATAGCATAGACTGCCCTAGTTCAAACTTGGACAACTGAGAAGCTGTTAGTCCAGCACAAGCCACATCTGACTGCTTGAGCTTTCTCGCCAAGCGCAATTCCTTGTAAAATTCTCCCAATTCCATTCTCTCAATCATCTGACCACCTCCTATTCTGTATATATTATATCATTATTTACAATTATTTGTCAAAATATTCTGACATTTAAGAGGGCAAAAAAGCCAGCCTTAAGCTGACTCCTTATTCCATAGTATCAAAAGCAAGACTTGGTTTGGCATTGAGATCCAAGCTTGCAAAATTTTCTTTGTTCCACTCGCTGACGCTGGCATAGGCAATCATACCTGCATTGTCTCCGCAGAGGCGAAGTGGAGGGATGATGACCTTGACATCTGTAATTTCGGCTGCTAGGCGTTCTCTGAGACCTTTATTGGCTGCCACACCACCTGCCACAACTAGAGTTTTAACAGGGTATTTCTCCAAAGCATTCTTAGTTTTTGCCATAAGAATATCCAAGACAGCTGCTTGGAAGGACGCACACAAGTCCTCTGTGGACAAGCTTTCTCCCTTTTGCTCGGCATTGTGGTGAAGATTGATAAAGGCCGATTTCAAACCTGAGAATGAGAACTCCAGATTATCTTCCTTAATCATGGCACGAGGAAAATCATAAATATCCTGCCCCTGATGAGCCAACTCGTCTATCTCACGACCTGCAGGATAGGTCAAGCCCATGACACGGCCTACCTTATCATAGGCCTCCCCAACCGCGTCATCTCGCGTTTCCCCAACAATCTTGTAATCACCAGCCTCCGAAACATAAACCAACTCTGTGTGTCCACCACTTACTAAAAGTGCTAGCAAGGGAAACTCCAAAGGCTCCACGCTCTGAGCTGCCATGAGATGGCCCGCCATGTGATTCACGGGGATCAGCGGAAGTCCATGAGCCCAAGCAAAGGCCTTAGCAGCTGACAAACCAACTAGTAAGGCTCCAACCAAGCCAGGTCCATAGGTAACTGCAACAGCTGTCACGTCCTCTTCCGTAATCCTTGCTTCTGCCAGTGCTTCCTCGATACAGGCTGTAATGACCTCGACATGGTGACGACTGGCTACTTCAGGCACTACGCCCCCAAAACGTTTGTGGCTCTCAATTTGACTAGCAATGACATTGGACAAGAGCTCATCGTCGTTTTTCAAGACGGCAACACTAGTCTCATCACAGGATGTTTCAAATGCTAAAATATATCTATCCTTCATCTATTTCTCTCTTCATGATAATGGCGTCCTCGACTGGGTCATGATAGTAGGCCTTTCGCTCAGCGATGACCGCCATCTTTTCTTTCTTGTAAAATGCTTGCGCTCGTTGATTTGACTTTCTGACTTCTAGGAAAATCTCCTTATCTGTCGACAATTGAGCAAACAAGGCTGACGCAATTCCCTGACCTTGATAGGCTCCTTTAACAGCGATTTGCAGGACTTCTGCCTCAAAAAGATTCTCCTGCACAGCTAGAAATCCAATCACTTCTGCCCCATCATAAGCCAGAGCATACCAAGTCTGATCTTGGGACAGGTCTGCTTGGATTTGTTCCAGCGTCCAAGGACTGACTGAGTAAACAGCTATCATAACAGCGTAGATGGCTTGAGCCAAGTCGGGTTGCCGTTGAATTCGTTTAATCTCTATCATAGGCGTTTAATGTAAGACTCACCAGACTCTGTATGGTTCTTAAGCCAGTTTTCCTCAGCCTCAACACGTTTGAGATAATTCGGCACAAAGTCGTGCAAGGATTCTGCTTCCTTATCCCAAGCCCAAAGAGCAAGATTAGCTGCATTAGGCAAGGTTTCTTTGTAATTAGTCCTTGGCAAGTGTTCTTGAATCTGCTCCACAAAGGGGACAACTTCTCCGACAAAGGTTACCTGACTAGCACCCTTGATTAGCTCAATCACTCGCTCAAAAGGCAGGTGAGCTTCTGACATGACAGGTTTAGCATTTTCATAAAATCCTGCATAAACATTGTTGCGACGCGCATCCATTAAGGGGACAAACAAGCCTTCTTGTTGGTAGGGCACCAGAGCCAAGAGGCTAGACATACCAACTAACTCAATGTTCAGAGTATGAGCCAAAGTCTTGGCAGTTGCTACCGCAATTCGCAAGCCTGTGTAGCTACCTGGTCCTTCTGCCACCACGATTCGGTCCAAGTCCTTGGGCGTCCAGTCCAAACTCTCCATCAAAAAATCGATGGCTGGCATGAGGGTAATACTGTGATTTTTCTTAATATTAATAGTCGTCTCGGCAAGAACCTGCTTGTCCTCTAAAATAGCGAGAGAAAGCGCCTTGCTGGACGTATCAAAAGCTAATACTTTCATAACACATTCCTATCTTTTGGTCTGCTTACTATTATACTACAAAAGCTGGCACATGGGAATTTTCTTTATCCCCAAACAAAAATGCCTATATTTAGCCCAAAAACAATTCGCAAATAAAATTCAAAAAAATGCTCACTTTTCCTTTTCTTTTCCGAATATAAAAGTGAACAAGAAAATTGAAAGGATCTTCGTAAAAAGTTTGGTAAGTCATGCTAGATAAAAGACACATTTTTAGAAAGATGAATTTTATTGTCTTCATCTCTTACAGTTTGCTAAGCATTCTCAATGATTTAAACATTACTACTATCCCTTTACCATTCGATTTATCTGTTTGTATTGTTTTATTTTTATGCTTCAACTCTATTTTTAAACAGAAGAATTATTAACATAAAACTAATAAGCTCTGAAAATTCCATTGTCATGTCATTTTAGAAAAATGCAAAGACCACCTCATCTTGATAGAAGGGGTGGAATTTTCGTGTCGTAAATCTACTATCTCTATATCCCCAAACAAAAATGCCCCAGCATAAGCAGGGCATCTAAGCATTTAATCCAAAGTAAAATACAAACCAAACGACATAGGTTATAAGGAGAAGAAAGATCGAGTAGAGAGTCACAAAGGTAATTTTCCACAAGAGCTTGCTTTGTCGTTGTTCCAGTTTGGCAAACAGAAGATTCCCTCCATAAACACAAGCAACAAAAACGATAAAAGCTAGCAAACGAACTCCTATCGCAAATTCAAACAAACTAATCATAGGGAACCTCCTTGACTTAAACACTATATGAAATTATGACAAGAGATAAATTTTACTTCCATTATCAAGATAACATATTTTCTTTATTTTTGCAAACGCTTACCTTTGAGTGCTTATATGACTTTCTCGTTTCCGTCTTTTACTAATCTTTCATTTTATGTTATAATTGAAATAATTGTAACGAATCAAGGTCAATCTAGACACAAAATGGAATGAAATCAAGCAAATATCTGCTAAAAGTTTGGAATAAGCTGACCTGTAAATAGAAAGGAACTATATGATTTACAAAGTTTTTTACCAAGAAACAAAAGAACATAGCCCACGTCGTGAAACTACACGCGCACTTTACCTAGACATCGATGCCAGCTCAGAACTTGAGGGCCGTATCGCTGCTCGCCAACTTGTCGAAGAAAATCGCCCAGAGTACAATATCGAGTATATCGAACGCTTGTCTGACAAATTGCTAGATTACGAAAAAGAAACTGGCGTCTTCGAAATTACGGAGTTCTAATATGGCCTATACTCTTAAACCTGAAGAAGTCGGCGTTTTTGCCATCGGTGGTCTGGGAGAAATCGGGAAAAACACTTACGGAATTGAATACCAAGACGAGATTATCATCGTCGATGCTGGGATTAAATTCCCAGAAGATGACTTGCTTGGTATCGACTATGTTATCCCTGACTACTCTTACATAGTAGACAATATCGACCGCGTCAAGGCTGTTTTGATCACACACGGACACGAGGACCACATCGGTGGGATTCCATTCCTGCTCAAGCAAGCAAATGTCCCTATCTATGCTGGACCACTTGCCTTGGCTTTGATCCGTGGGAAGCTCGAAGAACACGGCCTCTTGCGCAACGCCAAACTTTACGAAATCAACCACAACACTGAGTTGACCTTTAAAAATCTCAAGGCAACTTTCTTTAGAACGACTCACTCTATTCCAGAACCTTTGGGGATTGTCATTCATACTCCTCAAGGGAAAATTGTCTGTACGGGTGACTTCAAGTTTGACTTAACACCAGTTGGTGAACCAGCAGATTTGCACCGTATGGCTGCGCTTGGTGAAGAAGGCGTGCTCTGTCTCCTGTCTGACTCAACAAATGCGGAAGTGCCAACCTTTACCAACTCTGAAAAAGTCGTTGGCCAGTCCATCATGAAGATTATCCAAGGCATTGAAGGACGTATCATCTTTGCATCCTTTGCCTCAAATATCTTCCGTCTCCAGCAAGCAACAGAAGCTGCTGTTAAGACTGGACGTAAGATTGCGGTCTTTGGTCGCTCTATGGAAAAGGCCATTGTCAACGGAATCGAGCTTGGCTACATAAAGGCTCCTAAGGGAACCTTTATCGAGCCAAATGAAATCAAAGACTACCCTGCAGGCGAGGTTCTCATCCTCTGTACAGGTAGTCAGGGCGAGCCAATGGCAGCCCTCTCTCGTATCGCCAACGGAACCCACCGTCAGGTACAACTCCAACCCGGTGATACAGTTATCTTCTCTTCTAGTCCAATCCCTGGAAATACGACTAGCGTCAACAAGCTAATCAACATCATTTCAGAAGCTGGTGTCGAAGTTATCCACGGTAAGGTTAACAATATCCATACATCTGGACACGGTGGCCAGCAAGAGCAAAAACTTATGCTCCGCTTGATTAAGCCAAAATACTTCATGCCTGTCCACGGTGAATACCGCATGCAAAAAGTTCACGCTGGACTAGCGGTGGATACTGGTGTTGAGAAGGACAATATCTTTATCATGAGCAATGGTGATGTGCTTGCCCTTACTGCTGACTCAGCTCGTATCGCAGGTCATTTCAATGCCCAAGACATCTATGTCGATGGGAATCGTATCGGTGAAATCGGCGCAGCTGTCCTCAAAGATCGTCGTGATCTATCTGAAGACGGTGTCGTTCTAGCAGTCGCAACTGTTGACTTCAAGTCTCAAATGATTCTATCTGGTCCAGACATCCTCAGCCGAGGCTTTGTCTACATGAGAGAATCGGGTGACTTGATTCGCCAAAGCCAGCGTATCCTCTTCAATGCCATTCGTATCGCACTGAAAAACAAGGATGCTAGCGTACAATCTGTCAATGGTGCCATTGTCAACGCTATTCGCCCCTTCCTCTACGAAAATACAGAACGTGAACCGATTATCATCCCAATGATCCTCACACCAGATGAAGAATAAAGCAAGAAAACAGCCCCGATTTTTCGGGGCTGTTTTTCTCTATGCTTTCTTTTGAGATTAAAACTCAATAAAAATCGAAATCAGACTAGAAGGCTAGGCGAAAGCATAACTTGAGTTAGGTGAGCCGAAGCCGACGACGTATTATTTTGATTTTTGAAGAGTTTTAGAAATACTACGATTTTTACCTTCAAGATACACCATCAAAATAGAAATATCTGCCGGGTTCACTCCCGAAATACGGCTGGCTTGGCCGATGGTTTCTGGATTGATGAGTTTGAACTTCTGACGAGCTTCTGTCGCGATAGAGTCAATGTCATCCCAGTCAATATTGGCTGGAATGCGTTTTTCTTCCATACGTTTCATCTTGGCAACCTGGTCCATGGCTTTTGAAATATAGCCTTCGTACTTGATTTCTGTTTCAATCAATTCGATAATCTTGTCATCCAAGTCCTCTGCAGCTGGTCCGATGAAGGCCACCACATCTTGATAAGAAACTTCTGGACGGCGAAGGAATTCCTTGGCTGTTACTGCATCTGTCAAAGGCTTGAAACCCATTTCCTCAACCTTGGCATTGGTTTCCTTGACTGGCTTAAGTTTGATACTGTCTAGGCGTTTCATCTCATTGTCAAATTGATTTTTCTTGATTTCAAATCGAGACCAGCGTTCATCATCCACAAGTCCAATCTCACGTCCCATCTCAGTCAAACGCATATCGGCATTGTCATGACGGAGAATGAGACGGTATTCCGCACGACTGGTCAAGAGACGGTAGGGTTCAATAGTTCCCTTAGTCACCAAGTCATCAATCATGACCCCGATATAACCGTCACTACGCTTCAAAATCAACTCAGGCTTGCCTTGAACTTTCAGAGCGGCGTTGATGCCCGCGATAATCCCTTGCCCAGCAGCTTCTTCGTAACCTGACGTCCCATTTGTCTGACCAGCAGTGAAAAGTCCTGAGATTTTCTTGGTTTCCAGAGTCGCACGCAACTGATGAGGCAAGACCATGTCATACTCAATGGCATAACCAGTTCGCATCATCTCAGCATTTTCCAAACCTTTGATAGAATGAACCAGCTCACGTTGGACATCCTCAGGCAAACTAGTTGATAGACCTTGAACATAGACTTCCTCAGTATTGCGTCCCTCTGGCTCAAGGAAGAGTTGGTGACGTTCCTTGTCCGCAAAGCGCACAATCTTGTCCTCAATTGATGGGCAGTAACGAGGTCCCACTCCCTTGACCACACCTGTAAACATAGGCGCACGGTGGAGGTTATTTTGGATAATTTCATGGCTGGTACCATTGGTGTAGGTCAACCAGCATGGCACTTGATCCTTGACATAGTCCTCATCACGTGAAGTGTAGGAGAAGTGATTAGGCACTTCGTCTCCTGGCTGAATCTCTGTCACATCATAGTTGATAGAAGAAGCCTTAACACGTGGAGGGGTTCCTGTCTTGAAACGACCAATTTCGAGGCCCAGTTCCTTGAGATTATCAGCAAGGTTAATAGAAGCTAGGCTATGGTTAGGACCTGACGAATACTTGAGGTCTCCGATGATAATTTCCCCACGAAGGGCTGTCCCTGTCGTCACGATAACAGCCTTGGCAGCATACTCTTGATGGGTCGCTGTACGGACACCGACAACCTTGCCATCTTCCACCAAAATCTCATCAATCATGGTTTGACGAAGGGTCAGATTCTCTTGATTTTCAACTGTCTTGCGCATTTCCTTAGAGTAAAGTTCCTTATCAGCCTGTGCACGAAGGGCACGAACGGCAGGACCCTTCCCTGTATTGAGCATCTTCATCTGGATGTAAGTCTTGTCAATCGTTTTGGCCATCTCGCCACCGAGGGCATCAACTTCACGCACGACAATTCCCTTGGCAGAACCACCAATAGAGGGGTTACAAGGCATAAAAGCCAGCATTTCAATGTTAATAGTCGCAAGCAAGACCTTGCAACCCATACGGCTGGCAGCTAAGGAAGCCTCAACCCCAGCGTGTCCCGCACCAATTACAATAATATCGTATTCTTCAGTAAAATTATAAGTCATTTCTTAACCTTTCAAAAATTTCTCGTAAATAAGGAACTAACTTCTCCTCCTCTAGAGCTTGAGCCATAGTAACCCATTTAAAGTGCGTATGCTCTTCAGGATCTAATCTGATAATTGGCTTCTCCCCAACCCACTCTGCTTTATAAACTAAGCGAGTAAAGACGGTATCCTTAGAGGTATCCAGTTGACTATCTTCGTGAAGAAGTTTGAGCGAACTGCTATCTAGCCTAACTCCCGCTTCTTCAATACATTCTCTAAGAGCTCCATCTCGCGGAAGTTCACCCTTTTCAACCCCGCCACCAGGAATATCCCAGTAAGTTGGATAAACATTGGGTTGTCCTCTTTTAATTTCCGAACGCTGAATGAGCAAATAATCATCACCACTATGAACAAGTACATGGGCAATAAGCTTAACCATCCTTTTCTCTCCTATTCCTCAAGATGAATGTGTCTTAGTTGGCCGTCCCAAGTTGGTAGGGCTGTTTTTAAAAAGGCTGGAACTAGATTGATACCCTCAAGCTTGTCTATGTCAATCCATTCACAGGGCTGCCTTTTCTCATCTTCCTGCATGGTCAATGGGGCATCTTCAAGCAAGTCTACCAGATAATGAAACTCAATGTTGTGATAGGAAACACCGTCCTGTTCAAAACGATTTTCAACTACAAAAGCTAGCTGCCCAGCTTGAGCTTTGACACCCAGTTCTTCCCTCACTTCGCGGACTACCGCGTCTTCCGTGCTTTCATTGACTTGAATCGCACCGCCAATAGTATAATACTTGCCCTTATCTTTGGTAACTAGGAGCTTGCGATTTTGGACAATCAAGGCTGTCGCCCGAACACCAAAAACCGTATTTCCTACTTTTGTCCGAAAGTCTTGCTGAGTCATTTTTATCCTTTCCTCTAAACGACACAAAAACAGTCAAAACTCCAAAGAAGTGCAGGACAAAAAGCCTGCAACATCCATGAGCTTTGACCATCATTTCTATTGCTTTTATTATTGTAGCAAATTGAGAAAATTTGTCAATCTAAATGTACTGACAAACTTGTCCATCGCGGTAAGCATTGTCAATCAAACCGCCACCTAGACACTCTTCGCCATCGTAAAAGACAAC